>JAAYAK010000192.1 GCA_012719415.1 Syntrophorhabdus sp. | reverse complement strand
TTGTAGATGAGGTCCGTCAGCTGCCCCGCGTCGGAGAGGTCCCCGTAGTGGAGGAAGAGCTGGGCTCCCGGTGAGTGGGGGTCCGTGTAGATGTGGTCTATCCTCCCCGTGTTGAAGGTGCTGGCCCGCCTTATCACCCCGTGGACCTCGTACCCCTTCGAGAGGAGGTACTCGGCAAGGTAGGAGCCGTCCTGTCCTGTGATGCCTGTGATGAGAGCTCGGGTCATTTGTCCTCCACTTCTGTGAATTGGTTATTCCCGGAAATATGGCAACACCACCCCATAGCCCTGGTCACAGCGGAGACTCGCTCACAGGGTGCGCTGATGTCGCGCGCTACTTCAACGAGTGATTGGGAAGCTAGCTACTGCCGGATAACTGCGAGGTGGGAGCCGAAACGGCCGAACGAAGATGTGAGGCGATGGAATGAACCAGGCCGGGGAACAGAACGTGTATCCTTCTGAACCACGATCCATGCGTTGTCGTGCCAGACCTGCTGTCCTGGAATCTGTCAATGGTGATGCTCATGGTCACCCTCCTGCGGGGCGTATGTGGGCTAAAAAAGGGCAAGCTACCGCCACAGGCATCGGCCGACCGTCTACACCGACGATCCGGCCGGACAAGAACAGATCAGTTGGAACCAAACCCCCTGGTCGCGTAAAACAAGTAGCAGATAAAGTCGTTATACTGTGGCACCCCGGGACGGTCAATGTAAACAAGGTCACATGGCAAAATTTCAATACAGCTTTATGCTACTTTTAAACTAATTCTCCTATTACCCTCTTTTGCCAGTTAAATTGTGGATTAATATTGGTTCATATTCCATATTGCAGACAATTCCGTACATCGTCACCTACTGGTAGATCAAGAAAAGACAGGGCATGACGGCATTTCGAAGCGCGTTCCCCGGCCCCAGGGGTAAATGGTTCGTATTATCCTCGATTACACCAGGGTAGTTAAAATGACCACGAAACAATGACAATTTGTGCGACAGACAAAGGTTCAGCCCATCTCATATGATGGTATGAGACCCTGCACGCCGCCTTTCAGGGGAGCGGGTAAGAGAGGGAAAGCACCAGGTGAAGCCACCTTTGATCATACCTCTTGTACTCATTGCGCTTCTCTGTTCGTGCAAAACGTGCAGGGTCACATCCGTGGAGGATGCGATCGCCTATAACGTCAGGGGTTATGACACTCGCATCGCCATATACAGGACAGGCATCGACGGGAAGATGTGGGGAGCCTTTATGTGGACACACCACGCGCAAGCGCAGGTGTACGTGAACAACCGGTGGAAATGGGTTGGAGTTCTCGGCCTGTCGGACTCACCCACCTTCTCCGTCGCGAACGGCGAGATACACTACTGGGACGTCACCGATTACGTTCTCTTCCTGAAGAAGAACAACATTTATTATTAGCCTTCCACCGCCCTCCCCCCAAGGGCGATTCAAGCACGGCCTGATCCCAAGCCCCAACAGGGATCAGGCCGCCTAACTGAAAAAACCGTTCCAAGTCACAAGTCTCAGGTCTCCGGCTGAAAGACAAAAAAAGGGCTGCTCCAGGCTCTGAACCCGGAACAGCCCCTTGCTTCCGATCTTTCTTCTTCTTTTTCTTCTTAACCTGAGACCTGAAACCTGAAACCTGAGACGGTCTTCTCTACTTTCTCGTCCAGAAGGTCTCCACCAGCCCCACTTTCCATGTTCCGCCTTCTTTGATCATCTGCAGGCAAACGGGGTGTTTCGACTTCCTGTGAGTTATCAGAAGCTCGGCCCTTTCTTCCCGCACGAAACCGACCTCCCACTTGCTCTCCTCCAGAATGGTGGCAGGATCGAAGGACTGGAGGATACCCTTCCAGTATGAACCGGCGATCATGCCATTCGCTTTGAGGTCGGTGTTTATTTGTTCCATCGTGTACTGCCCGTTCGTCCCCTTGCGTATGTCATCTACTATGACCCCCCGCGACTTTGCGCTCAGCAACGACCACACCCTGTTGTACTTCTCTCCCCGCAGATGCTGAAAGAAATGCTCCGCCGTGGCAAGGACCGCGCTGAGACCGTCCTGTCCCTCTGCCCCTCGGCACAACGCCGGACCAAGAAAGAACAAGACACACACGAAAAACAGGAACACGGCCTTTGCCGGGGTGAAGCCCGCCACGAAGGATCTCTTCATCACACTGTGGGTCTTTAATGGTGCGCCGTTGTCGTATGAGCGGTGGTTGTGCCCCCGCCTCCGCCTCCGCCGCCTCCGCCGCCGCTTCCGAAGGCGGCCGCTCCTCCTCCGACGGCTGCCGCGGCTGCCGCGGCGCCGACGGCGATCGTGCCGGCACCCACTCCGGCGGTCATGGCGGCACCGGCGGCGGCGCCCACCGTTATCGTTCCGGCCCCCACGGTCGCCCCGGCGAAGG
>JAAYAK010000191.1 GCA_012719415.1 Syntrophorhabdus sp. | reverse complement strand
AGATCACGGTGATCACATCACGGATACTGCCGGCGGTCGGCCAGAAATTGAAGGTCACGGGAACCGTCAAGGAGGCCTTCGCCATAGGCACCGGAAAGCTCCTCGTCATACAGGAAAGGAACGATCCGCGGTGAGAGGGTAACGTCGTCTACGCTGCTCCCGCGTAGGATTCGACCGTTTGGCGAGCCTTTTCCATGTCGCGGATGAGGGCCGGGGTGATTAGGTCGACGATGTTGCCGCTGAGGTTGAACTTCCGGTAGTACTCTTCCCGCACAGGCAGTACCTGCTCGTCTTCGCCGGAATACCCCAGGGTCTTGGAGATGAGGTCCGCGAGGCAGACGACAAAGGCCTGTTGCACGACGCTCTCGGGGATGGTCTCTGGCTGAGAGAAGCATGGCGCGTGGTGGTGTTCGATGGTGTCGGCAACGGCATCAGGCAGTTGCCACTTGCGGGCGATGAACGCCCCGATGGCGGCATGGTTGATGTGGTATTGCCTGTCCTCCCTGATGAGCGCCGGCAGGTCCGGTACCGGTTCTCCTCTTTTTTCAAGGAGCGGAAAGAGGTATCTCCCTATGTCATGGAGGAGCCCCATCGTCCCCAGAGCGTATTCGGGCAACCCGAAAAGCGACCTGCCCAGGTGGCCCGCGCATGCGGAAACAACGGCCGAGTGACTCCACAACCTCACATGCCGCTGACGGTCGTCCCCCCGCACGGCCGGGACCGTGTTGTTCACCATGTCCTCAACGAGGAGGGACCGTACGTTGTTGTATCCGAGAAGCGTTATGGCTCTTCCTATCGCCGTCACCTTTTCGGCCTGGCCGAAGTATGCCGAATTGACGGTCCTCAGGACCTTTGCCGAGAACGCCGGGTTCGTCGACACAAGGGTGGTCACTTCCCCGGAATTTGATTGAGGGTCCTGCAGAAGACGAAGGAGATTGAGCGATACCGTCGACACCGTGGGCAGACCTGAGACCTTGCGGCGGAGTGTCTCCTTGATGGCATCGTCGACAAAGCAATAGGGAACAGGGCAGAGACCTTCCTGCACGGGGACGTAAGGGATCTCACCCAGAGCGGGATAGGCCTCCAGGATAACCGATCGCTCTTCCCGATCCGGTCTCACACGGTCGAACGGCCGCGGTCCGGCCTCCTCTCCGGAATGGAGAGCGGAGCCTCTGTCTGAAAGCCTTCCGGCAGCGGCGGTCGGTCGTTTCCCCCGGTAAAGGATGTACAGGAGGACAAAAACCGCCACGAACCCCAGCACTACGAGCGCCACCGTCATGATCGACCCAACCTTAAACCTGTTCGGATTTCTTGACTATATTATCGCCGGCTCCGGCTTTGACTTAAGGAAGATCTGACAACTATTCGGAAATCCCGACGTGAAAGGGTAGCGCAGACCGTGTGTCCTCCCGCGAAGCGGGATGCCAGGGGACTGATACGGGCGAGAGACCGCTGTTTCACTCCGTTTACCCGGCCAGGAGTTCGCGGACCTTGAGGAGGAGTCTGTCGAGCGTCAGGGGCTTGGCAATGAAATCGATCTCTTTGCCCTCTATCCCTTTTTCCAGGATGATATCCTTCGTGTATCCGCTCGTGAAGAGCACCCGGACACGCGGGTCCATCCGGTGCATCTCTTCATAGACCTCGCGTCCGTTCT
>JAAYAK010000190.1 GCA_012719415.1 Syntrophorhabdus sp. | reverse complement strand
GCCTGGAACCGTCTCTACAGTCCGAACGCCAGCAGCATACTGACGACGAACAGCCACGCGCACAATACAAGGAAGATCTTGGGGCCCCTCCTGAGGATCGAGATCCTCTTCCCCAGAGAGGAGAGCATCACAGGAACTCTTTTCATCATGTCTTCACCTCGGTGCTGACGCTACTCCAGATTATCGGAAGGTCCCCGATAACATTAATGACCAATAATCAAATCCCAATGACCAATGAAGAAGATAATGACCAATTGACCAATAGCCAATTGAACAGAGGAAAGGGCAGAACGGACCGCCTGTATCGTTTCCTTTCTTGGTTATTGGTTATTGTCCGTTTATCTGGTTGTTGGAATTTGGTCATTGGTCATTACCTTCTTCAGAAGAGACCAACCTTGTCCGCAATGGAGGATCTGTCTGTCCTGAAGCGTTGTCTCATAAGGAAGGCATTCCGGTCTGCACCCTTCTTCCCCCAAACGCCTCTTCACCCTCGCGGCCTGTTGTGATAGGATAGTAGTGTTGCAGGACATCACCGTGAGTCCTGCGATCTGTGGCGGAAGGAGGCTGTCCCATGAAAAGAACCTGTCTTGCGATAGCGGTCCTTCTGGGCTTGTGTTCCTTTTTTGCAGGGTGCGGCGAGAAGGAAGCGCCCCGGACCATCAAGGAGTATCCCCTCGACAACATGGCGGGGGTGTTGACGCAGTCCAACGTCGTTTTCGATCCCGGTGTGTCGACGGACAACAGGGGGTCGCTCAGGATCGATGCCCCGTCCTCCATGACGGTCCGGCTCTATGAGGTCAGGGACATCGATGTTGACAAGGCCCGTCTGACGTATCAGGCAAGACTCAAGACGCGGGATTTTGAGGGCAAGGTGTTCCTGGAGATGTGGTGTGTTTTTACGGGAAAGGGCGAATACTTCTCCCGTGCCCTGGAAACCTTCGTGACGGGCACTACCGAATGGGTCACACAGGAGACGCCTTTCTTTCTCAAAAAGGGACAGAAGCCGGATGTCGTCAGGCTGAACCTTGTCGTCGACGGCAAGGGAACCGTCTGGATCGACGACGTGAAGCTCATAAGGGGTCCTTTGAAGTGACCCCTCGGACGGTTCGGGGAATGGCGGGTATGAATCCCGGTGGACCGATGGAAAGGAGATGGCAGTGAGATACCAGGTCGGTGAGACGGGCAGGGTGGTCCTGGCCCATTTCGCGGATGGCGACGAGATAATCGCCAATCTCTCCGGCATCATCAGGAAGGAGAACATCAGGTGCGCCATCTTTTATCTGCTCGGAGGGATAACGGAGGGGAGGATCGTCGTCGGGCCGGTGCAGGACGACGTACGGCCACCGGAACCGACATGGCGTGAACTCGTCGAAAGCCATGAGACCCTCGCCGTCGGCACCGTCTTCTGGTACGGCGACGAGCCGCGCATTCACATCCACGGGACCTACGGGAAGTTCGACACCGTGAAGACGGGATGCCTTCGCGGCGAGGCAAGGACCTTTCTCATCATGGAGGCGGTTGTCATCGAGCTCAAGGGCGTCAATGCCGTCCGCGACCTTGACCCGGTCGTCAATATGGTCCTTCTCAGGCTGACAGGCCCGACATCGCAATTGTAGAACAAGGAGTGTGTGACATGGCCATCTCTCCCCTGGCGGGCAAACCGGCCCCGACAGAGATACTCATCGATCCTGCAGGGCTCGAGAAAGACTACTATCAACGAAGGCCCGACCCCGACGACCCCGCCGGACGGGTCAGCTTCGGGACCAGCGGACACCGGGGTTCGGCGCTCACCGGCACGTTCAACGAGGTCCATATCCTTGCCGTCACGCAGGCAATATGCGATCTGCGTCGAAACCAGGGGACGGATGGCCCCCTCTACATGGGAAAGGACACCCACGCGCTCTCGGCGCCGGCACAAAGGACCGCTCTCGAGGTGCTCGCGGCAAACGGTGTGGAGACCATGATCCAGAAGGACGACGGGTTTACCCCCACCCCCGTCATCTCCCGCGCCATCCTGTCATTCAACCGCGGAAGGGCAGGCGGCTTCGCGGACGGCATCGTGGTCACTCCTTCGCACAACCCGCCCCAGGACGGGGGCTTCAAGTACAATCCGCCGAGCGGCGGCCCCGCCGATACACAGGTGACGCGGTGGATCGAGAACAGGGCGAACGACCTTATTCGGGGCGGCCTCAAGGAGGTCCGCAGGATGGGATACGAGTCCGCCATCACGGCGGGGACGACCCACCCTGTCGATCTCGTCACGGCCTATGTCACAGATCTGGCGAACGTTATCGACATGGAGTGCATCCGGTCCGCCGGTGTCACGATGGGGGTCGACCCTCTGGGAGGGTCCTCGGTGCACTACTGGGAGCCCATCAGGGACCTCTACGGTCTTGACATGACCGTCGTCAACGACATCGTGGACCCAAGGTTCGCCTTCATGACCGTTGACCACGATGGCAAGATCAGGATGGATTGTTCCAGCCCTTACGCCATGGCGGGGCTGGTGGCGCTCAAGGACCGCTTCCGGGTGGCCTTCGCCAATGACACGGACGCGGACCGGCACGGTATCGTCGCCCGGTCCACGGGACTCATGAACCCGAATCACTACCTTGCCGTGGCGATCCATTACCTCCTGACGCACCGCCCCGGCTGGCCGAAGGGGGCGGCTGTGGGCAAGACCCTCGTGAGTTCCAGCCTGATCGACCGCGTGGTGGAGGACCTGGGCCGAAAGCTTTCGGAGGTGCCCGTCGGTTTCAAATGGTTCGTCGACGGCCTCTTTGACGGGTCATGCTGCTTCGGGGGCGAGGAAAGCGCCGGCGCGAGCTTCCTCAAGCAGGACGGAACGGTCTGGACGACGGACAAGGACGGCATCATAATGGACCTCCTTGCCGCGGAGATGACCGCCAGAACGGGCAAGGACCCCGGAGAGCTTTACGACGAACTGGCCGGCAGGTTGGGGAAACCCCTGTACGTTCGGGTCGACGCCCCGGCAACGGCGGCCGAGAGGGCGGCGGTATCGTCCCTGACGCCCGAGGCCATAAGCGATGGAGAACTGGCAGGGGACCCGATAACCTCGAAGATGACGAAGGCCCCGGGCAACAATGCGGCCATAGGCGGTGTCAAGGTGACGACGGCGAGGGGCTGGTTCGCGGTGCGACCCTCCGGCACGGAGGACATCATCAAGATGTACGCCGAGAGCTTTGTTGACGAGGCCCACCTCGACTCCATCCTGGCCGGAGCGCGCCGGATAGTCAAGAACGCGCTGGTGTGAGGATCGATGCGTAATGGATATCCCCGGGTGTCCTGAAATATCCCAAAGGAGGATCTATATGAAGAGAACACTGTCATTGGCACTGGCATTGCTACTTGTGGTCGTGCTTGTGAGCGTCGGGTTTTCCCAGGAGAAGAAAGCGGCAAAGAAGGCCGGCCAGAAGCCCGCGGGGGCCATGGTCGATGTCGTCGAGGTTTCGGCCGTTGTCGACGCCGTTGATGCCGCCAGGAGGACGGTCACGCTCAAGGTTCCCGACGGTGCGACCCGCAGCTTCAAGGTCGGCCCGGAGGTGAAGAACTTCGACCAGATAAAGGCCGGCGACAAGGTCAGGGCGACGTTCTATGAATCGGTCGCTGTCTTTGTAGCGAAGACGGGCGAGAAGCCTTCCATCTCGGAGTTCGGGAGCGTGGAAGTGGCGCCGAAGGGTGAGAAGCCGGGAGCTGTCGTTGTCGACACGCTGGAGGTGACGGCGACGGTCGTAAAGATCAACTACAAGAAACGTACCCTCTCTCTCAAAGGTCCCGAGGGCAACGTGCGGACCTTCACGGTCGACAGGTCCGTCAGGAACTTCAAGAACATCAAGAAGGGAGATGATGTCTACCTGCGGGTGACCGAGGCCGTGGCGATGGCGGTGGAAAAGTAGCCGTCGCGGGACCACAAATGGCGAAGGATCGCCAGGGACCACCCGTGGAAGGCCGCGGGCGGTCCCCTGCATTCCCATGAGCATGGATTTCAGAGGCATCTTTCCCGGGCGGTTCTTCAGGGGCATCGGCAATGCCTTCAGGAGGTTCGCATTTCTCGTCATGGCGGGCTGGGCGACGCTCGCCGTCTACTATTCCGATCTGCCTCCCTCTTTCAGACCTGTCATCGCGGGTCTTTTTGCCGTCGGGAGCCTCGCCGTCCTTACCGTCGGGTATCGCCTTCGGGGTGCGCGACTCGTCTTTCTGGCAACCTTCACGATCGTTCAGGTCTGGTGGCTTCTGATCCCGCCGTCGAACACAAGGAACTGGCAGCCCGACGTGGTTCTGCTCCCCTGGGCCGCGATCGACGGAGAGAGGGTGACCATCCACGGCATCCGGAACGTCGATTACAGGACAGAGACGGATTATACCGTCCGCCATTACGACAGGACCTTCGACCTGGCAAGGATGAAAAGCGTTGACCTTTTCGTCGTTTACTGGGGTTCTCCTCTCATCGCCCACACGATGCTCAGTTTTGGTTTTGCCGGGGGAGACTACGTCTGTTTCTCCATCGAGACGCGCAAGGAGGTCGGTGAGGAATACTCTTCCATAAAAGGGTTCTTCAAACAGTATGAGCTTACCTACATCATCGGCGACGAGCGTGACCTGGTTCGTCTGAGGACGAACTACCGCAAGGAACAGGTCTACCTGTGGCGCCTGAGGACACCGATGGACCTCGCGCGCAAAGTATTTCTTGATTACCTGCGTACCGTGAACCGCCTGAGGGACCGTCCCGAGTGGTACAACGCCCTCACAAGCAACTGCACGACGAATATCCGGGGCCACACGGTACCCTACGCTCCCAATTCTCGCTTCGACTGGAGGATCGTGATCAATGGTTTCATTGACAGGATGATATATGATCGGGGCATGGTGGACAGGGGCCTTCCCTTCGAAGAGCTCAAGAGGCGAAGTCTTGTCAATGAAAGGGCACAGGCGGCAGGCAAAGACCCGGCGTTCTCACGGCTCATTCGGGAAGGGCCGCTCAGGTAGCGGCCGGGTGACTTTTTCGTTTGTGATGACTTCCTGATTAATGATATGAAGAAGAAGATGGTCCCGAACATACGACATGTTTCCGGGAAGGCGGTCTTCATGGTCCTTCTCCTCGGTATCCTCATTCTGTCGGGGTGCGCCACGCCGGTCGGAGTGAGCTACCTCGACCCGCAGGAATCCCATCACAAGCTCACCGCCAATGTCCTGACCGGGTCCACTCTCAGTGCCCCGACCATGCAGATGCTCAACCGGACCGGTCTTGCGGAGAGATTCAAGACCCATCCGGCCGAGGTGATCGCGGCCATACACAAGGGTGTTCCGACCGCGGATGAGACGGACCGCATCTTCGCCCTGGCGGAGCTTTCCTTTCTGTACGCCTCCCAGAGCGGAGACAGATCGCACTATCTTGCCTCGGCTGTATATTCCTGGGCGCTTCTCTTTCCCGAGGGCGGCGCCCGCGCCCCCGATGCCTTCGACCCTCGCTTTCGAACGGCGGTGGATATCTACAACCTCGGGATAGCCGAGGGTCTCACTTCCGCCGATGGGGTTCTCATCGACCTTAAGGAGGGTACGCACAACCTGCCGTTCGGGGAGGTCGCGATCTCGGTCCGTGCCGATTCGTTCCGGTGGAGTTCATATCGCCTCGTCAGGTTTGCCGACGCGTCAAAACTCTCCGTCCGGGGATTGCGCAACGAATACCGCTGGCCGGGGATTGGCGCGGCTCTCGTCGCCTCCACCGAATATCTTCCCGGTGCCGCAGACCCCGTCTCCGCCAAGGTCCCTTTTGATGTCAAGGTGGCCGTCACCTTGCTCGTTCGGTTCCATAACGTGGACGAGGGCCTGAGGACAGGGAGGATGCGTGGAAGATTGGAGCTGTACACGACTGACAGCGCCACCGCTGTCACAGTTGGAGGGCGCACGGTGCCCCTTGAGTTCGATCTTTCCTCGGCGCTTGCCTACACCCTTGAGAACTCGGGGGTGTACCGCATGGAGACGAAGGGGTTCTTTTCCGGCAACGTGACCCTCTTCAAGGACGCGTCGCGGTTCAAGGAGAACATCTTCTTCATGAGTCCCTACATGCCGGGGCGCATCCCCGTCATCTTCATCCATGGGACCGCCTCGAGCCCCGCCCGCTGGGCGGAGATGCTCAATGAGCTTCAGAACGACCCACGGCTCTGGGGCCGTTACCAGTTCTGGGCCTTTACCTACAATACGGGCAATCCCATTCTCTATTCGGGCGGCCTCCTGACGGAGGGCCTCAAAGAGCTTGTCAGCGGACTCGACCCCGAGGGCAGGGACCCGGCATTGAGGCGCATGGTCATCGTGGGTCACAGCCAGGGAGGACTCCTCACGAGACTGACCGTTGTCGACAGCGGGACCCGTTTCTGGGACGACGCCGCAAAAGTCCCCTTCGACAAGCTCGATGTGTCGCCCGGTACGCGGGGGATGATAAGCCGAAGCTTTTTCTACAAGCCCCTGCCCTTTGTCAGCAGGGTGATATTCGTTTCGACGCCGCACCGGGGCAGCTACGTCGCCGGGGGATGGATAGGGAGAATGGCCGGCAGGTTCGTGTCGCTCCCCTTTCGGATGCTCGATGCCGTGAAGGAGGTCACCTCCCTGAATCCCCGGGCCGTTGACCTGTCCACTTTCAAGGGGGTCCCGAAAAGTACGGCGAACATGGACCCAAACAGTCAATTTGTCAGGACATTCTCATCGATCCCCATCGCCCCGGGGATACCCGCGCATTCGATAATCTCCGTGGAGAACCCCGACGCGCCGAAGGACAGGTGGACGGACGGGGTGGTGAAATACGACAGCGCCCACCTCGACAACGCGGCATCGGAGCTCATCGTCCACTCCGGCCACTCCTGCCAGTCCGAACCGCAAACAATAGAAGAGGTCCGCAGGATCCTCCTGCTCCACATCGG
>JAAYAK010000189.1 GCA_012719415.1 Syntrophorhabdus sp. | reverse complement strand
GAGCGTTCGCGGGCTCCCCGGACCAACTCTCCGGGATACCGCCGGTAGGGACTTTCACCCTGCCCTGAGAATAAGCTCGAAAAGGATACACCAACCGTGGGGCCGCTGTCAAAAACCGAAAACGGTTCCAGGTGAAAAGAAAATGGTTCCAGGTTCAAGGTTCAAGGTTAAAAAAGATATGACAGGGTCTGTGGGGAGGGAGATTGGTGCGCCGCCTGATCCGGGACCTCCGGGATCAGGCGGCGGTCTTTTCTGCTCTTGAACTCTTGAACTTTTGAACCCCTGAACCGTCTTTCACTTCCCCGGGTTCGCCACCCTCCCGAGGAAGAGTATCGTCCCCGTTTCGTTGTCCCGGATGAGGAACATGAAGGGATGATCGGCCCGGAAGACGAGCTCGCGCGGCGGGGCCGACTTCGTTACCATCTCCACTGCCGTGGCGGCTGCCGCCTCCGTTCCTTCCTCGTTGACCTCCACGAAGGCCCTGTGCTTGATCTGTCCTATCCAGAGATCGCCCTTCTTCCATCCCATGCCGGAGAAATCGGCGGCCGGGGAGAAGGCGTCCTTCATGCCCATTTTCTGGAAGGGCGCGCCGAGATCGTATTTCGTCTCGAGTTTGAACTTCGGAAGGTAGACCCATGCCTTTTGGTTCTTCTGCTTGTCGAGCTTTGCGAGCCACCCCTTGAGGTCTTGCGCGTAGAGCGCATCCTCCAACGCGGCGAGACCGTCGACGGTCTTCGGCAGAAGGACGACCATGGAGAGGGTGTTCCCCTTGTAAGGCAGCGACAGGGCCTGGAAGTCCTTCTCGTCGAGGAGCTTCAGATCGCCCTTACGGTTCATGAAGGGTGTCTTCACTTCCGCGCCGTCCGAGAGCTTGAAGGGAAGGTCCAAGGTACGCTTCTTGTCGAACTGTGTTTCCCAGACCCCCTTGAAGTAGATGGCATTGAGGATGACGCAGACGGAGTTGGCCGAGAGTTGCTCCAGTATCCTGTCGATCTTCCCTTCCGTCTTCGTTTTCACCCACCCGTTTATCTCCTCGAGGCCTCCCCCGAAGATCCCGGCATCGTAGTAGGTGGTCAGTATCTTGCGGTAGACGTCGCTCACGTTCCCCCCGGTCAATACGAGGGCATTGGCGATGCTGAGTTTCTGGCCGGAAGTCTTCGCGTTCTCATCGAGGAGCTTGTTGAGGCTCCTGAACCCCGAGTTTAACCCGGCCTGCTCCAGGCGGAAACTGAGGGTGCTCTTCATCTGGGCCGCCGTCTCCCCCCGCGCCCCGGCGTAGGTCATGGCCATGGCCGACGAGATGCTGTAGGGAGAGAAAAAGAGGTTGCCCTCCTGTGCGCCCAGTTCGCGGTACAACTGAACGGCCAGCCCGGTATTCCCGTCAGAGATGGCGCTGAAGGGGCCGGCGGGGGATGCCCCGGCAGGGAGCACCGACAGAAGGACAAGCAAAATGACGCCAGGAAGTGCCAGCAAAGACCTTTTCATTTCATTCTCCTTTCAGCTGTGGATATTCGCATCTTCGCCTTCCCCTGTCTTGGACACGATGGTCTCCGAAAAAGTTCCCCGACGTGCCGGTTCACCTCGTCATGACCCAGGGGAGACCTTTCCCCGGGATCCGCGCCGCCGTCTACCAGCTTCCCGACGCACCGCCGCCGCCTGATGATCCGCCGCCGCCGGAGAAGCCGGAGCTGCTGCTGGTGAAACCCCCGCCCCCTCTCCCGGAGCTGAAGGTGAAACCGCCGATGGAGGCCCTGCCCTTGGTCCGAAGGCTCATCACGCCCTTTTTGTAGAAGTCGGAGTTCTTGAGAAGAAGCTTCGCGATGGGGAACACCACCAGGTACCCGGCAAGGCAGACGAGAGCTCCCCGGGCGCCGAGTACGACGATGGGGAACATGGCCCAGAAGGGTATCAGAAAGAAATACAGGAACCAGCCAACCCCGGGCGTGAGTATCCCGATGACGGTGAAAAGACCGATGATGCCGAAGATGAAGGCGCCGAAGAGGATGCGCTGGATGATGGGAAGATCGGGCTCCATGATGCCCCCGGATCTCTTGACGGTCCCGGCGCCGCCTGTCGCCTGCGGCACCTCGCCGCCTTCGAGCACCTTGACGATGGCCGCGGCGCCCTCCGTGATCCCGCCGTCATAGTCCCCGTTGCGGAAGCAAGGCGCCATGACATGCTCGATGATCCTGCCCGCCATGAGGTCCGTCAGCGTGCCCTCGAGCCCGTAACCCACCTCGATGCGCATGCGCCTGTCCTCGGGGACGACCACCATCAGGACCCCGTTGTCCTTCCCTTTTTGGCCCAGCTTCCATGCTTCGAAGACCCTGACGGCATATTCTTCGATACCCTCACCGTCAAGGGTGGGAATGGTCAGAACGGCTACCTGGTTGCCGGTCATGTCCTCGTGGGCCTTGAGGCTCTCTGTGAGTGTCTTCAGCGCCCCGGTGGAGAGGATCCCTGCGTTATCTGTCACCCGGCCCGTGAGATAGGGAACGTCGGCGGCAACCGCCGCCGAAAGGACGAGGAGGATCACGCAAAGAAAGACCAGAACGGATGTTCTCTTCATGCGCCCCTCTCCTCGATGACCTCGTCGGGCAGTTCGTCCTCCCCCGCGTCCCGGACACCGGCCAACTCTGCCCTCTCGAGGATGTCGAGGAGCCTGCCGAGACCCTTCTCGATCGCCTCGCCGGTCCTGCCGCGGGAGAGCGATGCCACCATGGGCCCGACGACGGACTCTATGACATCCCCGGTCAGGGACCCCGCAAGACCACGGTCGGGAATAAGCACCGCCTGCCCTTCGAAGAGGCTCACGAACACGAGGATACCCGTCCTTCCCCGGGTGGCAAAGACCTCGCGCTTAAGGAAGAGCGATTCCGCGTATTGCCGCGCCTCCGCCTCGGACCGGTAGCGCGATAGAAAGAGCCGTGCGAAGCCCGGCATGAGAACGGTGAGGAGCGCGCAGAGACCTCCGAAGGCGAGCATCCCCGCCATGGCGACAAGCCCCGTTGCCTGCGAGGCCCGGTAGGGCGCGAAGAACCCCAGGACGAGTATGATGAGGCAGGTGATGGACGCGCCGAGGGCGAAGGCCTTCCAGGGCAGCTCGGCGTAGCTGTCGCTGCGCTTAACGACGGCAACCACGATCTGTGCCCCCGTCCGCCTCTCGATCTCCTCCACGCCCTCATCAACCCGGGCCCTCTCTTCCTCGGTCAATATCCCTTTCATCTCACCATCACCTCACGAAATCCTCCACCGGCAGGCAAGCCCCCCGCTCTCACCAAAGGTATCATCTTCCACTGCATGGTACACCCGGCGCACCACCTGTTGCAAGCGGAAACAGGGTATGAGGTCGATCCTCTGGGAGCATAATGATCAATGACCAAATTACAATGACGGGATAAACAAAGAATAACCAAAATGATATGAGCAGTTGGTTTTGTCCTTCCTTTTGTCCCTATCGATGCCAGCGGGAGCACCATCGCGGCGAAAGAGGTGATGAAGCCGAAGATGCCATATTGAGGATCTTTAGAAAGATACCCTCACAACGCCGTTTATGCTCTGGACCGCGTACTGGTTCTCGCCGATCTGGACATCGTACCCTATGTGAAAGGACGTCCCGCCGCGGGTGAACATCGACACCCCCGCGCCGGCAAGAAGGAAGTTCCTGTCCGGGGAGACCGTCTCTATACTGAAGGGAGAGCTCCCCTGGGCAAGGCGGGACGTGATGTCCCGGGAGCCCCTCATGAACTCGTAGCCCCAGGCAAGACTGATGCCCGGCATTATGACGCTCTTCGGTGTCTCCCACGTGTAGTACAGCTTCCCCCCGAAGTTCCCCTGGAGGGATCGGGTCCTCTGCCTGTCCACGTTAAGATCGAGGGCGCCTGCCCCTGATTCGGTGTAGCTGTCTATGCCAAGGTCGATGTACTGGAGGGACAGGTTGGGCACGACGGTCCATCTGCCCGCGGGTATCTCATAGCCCGTGCCCCCGTAGAGGGTGAACTGGGAGCCCCCCGGGCTGGAGCTTGCCGTACGGTCGAGGCCGGGGAAAACGATGCGCCGCGTGTTCCTGTAATCCGCCCATCCGTAGCTCGCCTGGCCGTCCACGTAGAACCTGCCCTTGTACCACGTGCCGTAGGCGCCGAAGGTGTACCCGTCCATCGTCATCCTGCTGCCGTTGTCGTCGACCTCAGCCCGGGAACCTGTGTATCCGAAGAGAAGGCCGGCGGCCAGGTTCGGGGTCAGGCGATAGTCCATGCCCACCGTGAGCCCGGCGCTCGTGAAGCTGTACCCCATCTGGTCGGGAGTGTCCCTCTGGTCCCCGGAGACGGCGGTCCCCTTCGCGAAGATGCCCCACTTTTCCTCCTTGCGGACGGGGAGCATACCCGTGAGGTCCGGGCCCGCGCTCGCGATGAGGATGGGCGTGTCCCTTCCCTCGCGGATGAAGCCGCTGTTCCTGATGAAGCCGCTGCCGGGATTTGTCCCCCACGCGCCGTGCCGTATGTCGGAGAGCCTCCCCGCCACGTTGCCGGCCTGGAAGACCGCGGAGCTCACACCCATGGTGAAGTCCGCCTGGTTCGATCTCGGGGCGATCTGGTCGTAGGCACCCGCCACCTGGCCGTAGGAAGGGATGGCATCGATGACACCGAGGACCCTGTCGAGATCGCCCGTCGCCGACGCGGCCACCGAGTTCAGCATGGAACCGACGGACCTCTGGTTCGTGCTGAGGTATGTCGACAGGACCTGGTTCAGGTAGTCGCGCTCGACGACAAGATACACCTGGTTCGCGACCTCATAGTGGGGCTTGAAGACCACCGTGGGCGTGATGTTGGTGAGAAGGGTCCCGAAGCGTCCCGACACGCCGGCGGTGGCGGTGAGGAACGTCCCGAAGACGGTGCCGACGGTGGGCGTCGCCCCGCCGAGCCAGGATGTCTGAAGGGTGCCGCCGAGCGACGCGCCCCCCGTTATGGCGAGGACGTCGTTGCTCGTCGGGGATTCGACCTCGATGAGAAGCTTGCCCTGCCCGCTCTGGGTATAACTGCCGACGAGGTTCAAGGTTCCGACAGAGTTGCCGGGGCTCACCGTCCCGCCTGTATTGTGGAGGCCCCTCGAGGCGTTGATGGTGCCCGTCCCCTGCACCTTCCCCGAGTAGAGGCTGAAGAGGTTGCCGTAGGATCCGGCCTTTTCCGTGAGGTTCCCGTTGACGATGAGCGTCCCCCCGTCAACGAGGACGTTCCTGCTCACCTGAAAGGTCCTGCCCGCGGGGATCGTGTACGTCGTCGCGTTGTTGAGGATGGTCAGCGACAGGGCGTTGACGTCGGCGCTCTGGGTGATGGTACCCGGGGCGAACATGACCATCTCGCCCATGAGGAAGGTGGCGTTGTAGGCATGCCAGGTCCCCCCGCTATTGTCCGTGTCATCGATATCGGCAACGTTCAGCGTCCAGTTCCCCGTCGCGTTCTCCCCCCAGAAGGCGTTGGTAAGGAAGGTGAGGCTCGTGTTCGTAAGCTTCGTCGTGTCCTGCTGGCTGGCCGTGAGGTGCGAGGTCGAGTAGAGTATCTTGCTCGCCATCGTCGAAGGGGATGTCAGGGTGGCCTCGAGTTCGCCCGCCCTGTTATGCGTCAGCGTGAGTCCTACCTCGATGCCCTCGAGGGGCTGGGCCGCCTCGGCGGCGGTGATGGTGATCGTCCGGTTCACACCGGCGGGATCGTCGTCGGGGATGGCCACGCCCACAAGCGCGCTTTTCACGACCGACGTCTGCTCCGTCACGTACCCCACGTTGAGAACCTTCTCGACGAATGCCCCGGCGTTGATGTTGCCGAAGCCATAGTTCGGGTTGAATCTGTTGCCTGCCGCGTTCATGCGCCAGCCGCCAAAGCTGCTCACCGACGCGTCGGAGGCGTCGACGACGGTGCTTGTCTTCACGAGGGCGTGCTTCGCCATGCGTATATCCATCTCCGGGTTCGCCTCTTTCCCGAGGGCCATGATCCCCGAGATGAGCGGGGCCGATGACGACGTTCCACCGAAGCCGCTGGCATAGCTCGTGTCAGGGAAGAGGTCGTCCTTGTCCCCCTTCGTGTTCGTCCCGGACCAGGCATTGTAGCCAAGGTCCGCTCCGCTCACGTCCGTCGTCGTGATCCCGAACCCGGTGTAATCGCTGCGGTTCGAAGGGGCCGTCACGAAGACGCTCGCCCCGTAACTGCTGTAGTTGGCATATTTCCCGTCGCTGCCCAGGGCCGCGACGGTAAGTGTGCTGGAGGTGTTATGGGTGGTATCCCCCCTGTTCGCGTCTTCCGTCTTCTCGTTCCGCGCGTTCCCGGCGGAAAAGACATGGATCACACCGTTCGCCGCCGTGCGCGTGAGGGCAAGCTGTATTGCCGGGGTTGCGCCGGAGAAGGGGTCATCCGATCCGTAGCTGTGGTTCTTCACCTCAATCCCGGCCGTCCCCGTGATGGCGCCTGTCGTCGGGTTGACACCGCTTTGCCAGTAATAGGCGTCGAGATAGTTCTGCTCGGACGCCTCAGGGTCGGCGGGGGTCACGGTTCCTATGTTTATCCTCAGGCCCGCTATCTGGGCGTACGGCGCGGCGCCCGTCCCGCCGATGCCGTTGCCGCCGCGGGCCGCGGCCACACCGGCCACCGCCGTGCCGTGATTGTCGCCTTGCTTCTGCGGCCCCTGCGCGGCGGCTGCGAGGGCCGCATTGTCGGAGAAGTTCCTGCTCAGGTCGGCCCTGTAGTTCGGGGCTATGTCGTAGTTCGCGCCGTCGATGCCATCATCGACGATGCCAATGACGACGCCCGATCCCGTGTATCCCAGGTTCCATGCTCCCAAGAGCCCGGCGCTGACGCCGGAATTTACCATCCGCGTCGTGGTGTCGAACTGACGGGAATAGAAGTCGATGAACGAGGGCGCCCCGTTGACCAGGTGCCACTGGCCGGGGAAATTCGGCCGCAAGGCGGCGTTGTAGGAAAAATAGGGGTCATCGGGATAGAAGGGGTCGAGGTCCTCCCTGCCCCAGGCGGCAAAAGGTGAAAGAAGGATCAGGAGAACACACAGAAGGTTCCGATATGTCCGGCGCATGGGATGTCTCTCCTCTTTTCGGCCGTCCCACAGGAAGGTGGTGGGTCGTCGCTGTCTCGCACCTTGGAATCGGGGATGTCCGGGACAATAGTAATCAATCCGCCGGATTGAAGTCAAGAAGAGAGATGCCTGGCCGGTCGCTGGAGATGATGACCCCGGCGCCGGCAGGGGATGCGGCAATTGACCGCCCCTGTGGAAAAAAGGGACGGAAGGTGGTAAAGTGTAGAAAATTACGGACGATTGGAAAGAACGATGGATATTGACGGCAGGAACATATTTCTCCACATCTGCTGCGCACCGTGCAGCATATACACCCTGAAGGAACTCCGTGCCGAAGGGGCCAGTGTCTCGGGATATTTTTACAACCCCAACATCCATCCCTACACGGAGTTCTCGAAGCGCCTGTCCACCCTCAAAGAATACGCAAGGATAGCGCTCCTGCCCCTTACGGTGGACGACTCCTACGAGCTCGACCGTTTTCTTGCCGGGGCCCTCGCCCTTGGCAGGGACCGCTGCCTCTCCTGCTATCGCATGCGTCTCGACAGGGCCTTTGAGAGAGCCGCGGACGGCGGCTTCGACGCGCTCACCACAACCCTTCTTTACAGCAGGTACCAGCGTCACGACGACATAAAGGCGATAGGCGAAGAGCTCGCCGCGGTCCATGGCGTCCCCTTCCTCTACCGCGATTTCCGCACCGGCTGGCGGGAAGGCATCGAGGAATCGAAGAAGCTTGGCATGTACCGCCAGCAGTACTGTGGATGCGTATTCAGTGAGAAGGAGCGCTACGGGGGAAAATGATGCCGTCCATGGGCAAGATGCTCATCATTCTCGGGGTCATTCTCATCGTCATCGGCCTTGCCTTCACGTACGGCCCGAAGATACCCTGGCTCGGCAGGCTGCCCGGTGATATCTCCATCAAGAAGGACAACTTCAGTTTCTACTTCCCCATCACGACGAGCATAATCATCAGCATCATCCTGACGATACTCTTTTCGATATTCCGAAAGTAGGGACCTGACATGAATGACATGACCAGAAGAAAAGCGGTGGTACTCTTGAGCGGCGGCCTTGATTCGACGACGACGCTCGCCATTGCCAGGAACGAGGGGTTTCAGGCTTACGCCCTCACCTTCCGCTACGGCCAGCGGCACACCTGTGAGATCGATGCCGCGAGAGAAACAGCGCGGTACATCGGCGTCGCCCGGCACGTTGTCCTCGACATCGACCTCAGGAGTTTCGGCGGTTCGGCCCTGACGGACAATATCGAGGTCCCCAAGGGAAGAGGCCTCACGGACATCGCCGCAGATATCCCCGTCACCTATGTTCCCGCACGGAACACGATCTTCCTGTCCTTCGCCCTCGCCTTCGCTGAAACGCTCGGCGCCCAGGACATCTTCATCGGCGTCAACGCCCTCGATTACAGCGGCTATCCCGACTGCAGACCCGAGTACATCGCGGCCTTCGAGCGCATGGCAAATCTCGCAACGAAGGCCGGGGTGGAGGGAAGGTCTTTCCGGATCCACGCGCCCCTTATCGCCATGACAAAGGCCGAGATCATCCGCACGGGAGCCCGCCTCGGCGTCGACTACTCCCTGACGACAACCTGCTACGACCCGTCGGACGACGGAAAGGCCTGCGGGCGGTGCGACGCCTGCCTGCTTCGGCTCGAGGGGTTCAGGCAGGCCGGGATGGAGGACCCTGTCCCCTATACATGTAAAGGTTAGATTCCCCATGGCATACCTCATCAAGGAGATCTTCCGTTCCCTTCAGGGCGAGGGTATGAACGCCGGTCGACCGGCCGTGTTCCTCAGGTTCTCGGGCTGCAACCTCTGGTCCGGCCGCGCCGAAGACCGCTCGAACGCGCCCTGCCCCTTCTGCGATACGGATTTCGTCGGCACCGACGGACCCGGTGGTGGCGCATACGGCACGGCGACGGATGTAGCCGTCGCCATGGCGGCGCTCCTGCCCTCCCCGGCCTTCCGGGACGCCCGTCCCCTGGCGGTCGTAACGGGAGGCGAGCCTGCCCTCCAGCTCGATACCCGCCTTGTTGAAGAACTGCACCTTTGCGGCTGGGAGGTGGCCGTCGAGACGAACGGGACCCTCCCCCTGCCGCGGGGCATCGACTGGGTGACGGTAAGCCCCAAGGCAGGCACCCGCCTTGTCGTCACGGCAGGCGACGAGCTGAAGCTCCTCTACCCCCAACCCGGCCTCGACCCGGCCTCCCTCGAGGACCTCGCCTTCCGCCACTTCATCCTCCAACCCATAGACAACTCCCGTCTCGCTGAGAACATCCGCCTCGCCATAGACTACTGCCTCACCCACCCCCGCTGGCGCCTGGGTATCCAGATGCACAAGATGCTGAAAATAAAGTGACGGGTCATGGGTGATGGGTCATAGGTAATGGGTGATAAGAAGAGCGGAAACATACCTCGAAAGAAGGCCTTTTCCATGACCTGTAACCCATGACCCATGACCCGTTTTTTGTTGACAATACAGGCCTTTATGGCTTATATGAAAAAGGCTAGGCGGTGTAGCTCAGGTGGTCAGAGCATGCGGCTCATATCCGCAGTGTCCGGGGTTCAAATCCCTGCACCGCCATTTTTCACACGTCTGAAGGGGGCAAGGGTCAACATGAGATGTGAAACTTCACGTTTAGGGCATTGTGGCAGAAAGACGGTTTTCCTCGCTGGTGTTTTCCTTCTCGCCATTGCCGTGCTCTTCTTCTCCGGCACCTTCCGCTCCGCCGGGGCGGCCCCGGAGAAGAAAGGGAAACCCGCCGCCGAGAAGGATACCGGCGCCGTGAATGATGCCAACCTTCAGGCAAGCCTGAAACGGGTGGATGAACTCCTCAAGAAGAACGAATACGTTACCTCCCTCAGAACAAGCCTGAAAATAAACGAGTACACGAGAGAGGTCCTTGCGACGGCCAAGGTCATCAAGGGCCACTATGAAAAGGCCGTCAATGATCCTGCCATCCCGACGAAGGACAAGGAACAGCTCTACCTCAAGCTCAAGGGCTTGAACCAGCTTATCCCCCGGTACACAACCGCGTACGAGAACTCGCTGTACAACCTTGGTTATATCTACGCGAAACGCAATGAATCGGAACGGGCACGCAAGTATCTCAGCGAGTATCTCCAGACAACACCCTTTTCCAGCAGCCGCGACTCGAAATGGATGAAAGCGAAAACTCTCCTTCTTGAGCTTTACAGCCTCGAAGGCGAATTCTAAGTGCAGGAAGAACGGTCCCTCGTCCGATCGGTCATCGAAGATCTTGGCATCTCCCGGCATATCAACAATGTCGTCATTGAAGGAACGGATTCGCCCTGGCTTGAAAAGGCACTCATCAAGAGAAAGAAGGGCACTCTCGATGTCAAGACCTGCATCTGGATGGACGATGCCTTCCTGTATGGCCGCATTTACCGTCTCTTCCTCTACGTGGCAGACGTCCTTAACGCTGCCTTCCTCTACGATCCCCGCATCGCGCCTGATGAAGAGAAGGAGCCCTCCATCCGCGACCGCTACAACCAGATATGGAGTCTTTACGTGGACAGCAGGATGGAGCGCCTCGGGATCGAGAGCTTTTTCGACAGGGCGCTCCGGAGAAATCTCTTCATCGACCTCGAAGGTCGTCTCGGATGGGCCGGGGCGGAAAGGATATTCGATTCCCTCTGGTCGAGGGAGGCATTCACCTATCCCGAGATCATCGACCTCAGCTATCATCTGGAGGAAAGGTTTCCCGGAGAGCTCCCGTCCCCGGGCAGCCCCTGCATCGAGAGGGACCTCGCGGACTGCCTGCACAACCCCTCCGTGGCGGGGCACCTCGAGCGCCTCGATTCCCCCGGGGCGGCAACGGTGCTTAACGATCTTCTCAGTTTTACGGCCTATTCATGCAAGGACGGGCTCATCCTCCCCTGCCACTACGGCATCGTTTTCCTGTACCAGAACAAGGTCTTTCTGGAGTTCATCCCCTCGGGCGGCCACGCCTTCGTCCTTTCCATCCTCGATCCCCCGTCGGGAATGTACGATACGCGGGAGGTCGGGCCGGAGACGGACGTTGAGGAGATCGAGAAGAGCATCAAGGACCGGTACGCGATGATGACCGTGGCCACAGGGGGTCAGTTCGGCTGACGGCCCGTCACGAGGATCACTTCGCGTCCCTGCGAAGGCGCTGGAGGGCGAAGCCGAAGGTGTATTCGTAGAGATGGAGCCCCTTGCTGACGGCGGTTATGGTGCCGTCCTCCACCCCTATCTCCTGGCACATGTATTCCTTCAAGAGCTGGATGGCGGCGAGGTTCGTGGGAAAACCGGCCCAGAGGTCCCAGCTGCGAAAATAAAGAACAAAGTGGAGCTTGCCGTCGGTCACGCGCGTATCGATGAGCCTCAGGCACGGAGGATCCTCGAGGGTGATGTCGGAAGGCATGCCGATCTCCATGATCGCCTGGTTTGTCCCGAAGTTCCCCTTCCTGTAGATGTCGATGACCTCCTCTACGGGGTTCACGCCGCAGGCGCATTCCCGCCCGTCGACGAACACCTTGGGGTTCGTGAGCCTCTCTCCGTACGTATAGAGTTCGTTGGGCGCCTTCTTGTCCGTCATGAGATACTGGAGGTACTCCTCGACGTAATCCATGGAGGTGGGTGCGGGCACGCCGAGTTCGGCCGGGATGTCGGGGATGAGCGGCACCGTTCCGGGATACTTGATATGGACCATGACAAGGTCGAACTCGCGACGTTTGTTCCCTTCGAAGGAGCCGCGGTCGATGATGTACTCATGCACCCCATCGTCCTCGAATATCCGGTATATGCACTGGAACCAGGCGTCCGGCAGGTCCCGCGCCTCGATGAACACTGGCCTCATTGTCCCTCCCTGTGATTGTCTCGGCTGCTGCGTAGAATGTTACCAAAAAAATTGAAAAAGGGCACCAAAAAGTATTAGATTTAGAAGCGTGACAAGGAGGTTCCAATGTTCGTTAAGCAGATGGAAGTAGGCAGCTTCGCGATATTCGCGTACATCGTCGCCTGCAAGGAGACGAACGATGCCCTCGTCATAGACCCCGCCGCGGAATGCGACCGCATATATAAGGAGGCTGAGGCGAGGGGGTATACCATTAGATATATAGTCAACACGCACTGTCACGTGGACCATATCATGGGCAACAAGCGCATGAAGGAACTCACGGGGGCCGAGATCGTCATCCATGAGATCGAGGCACCCGCGCTCGTTCACCAGTCCCCCCATTCCTTCCAGATGTTCGGCGGCGAGCCATCGCCCCCCGCCGACAGGACCGTCCGGGACGGCGACACCATCACCGTGGGGAACACGTCCCTTTCCATCATTCACACCCCGGGGCACTCGCCGGGGAGCATCTCCCTGTACCACCCGGGAATGGTCTTTACGGGGGACACCCTCTTCGTGGGCAGCATCGGCAGGACGGACCTCGATGGCGGCTCATGGGAGACGCTGCTCGCGTCGGTCAAGAACAAACTTTTCGCCCTCCCCGACGACACTGTCGTCGCGCCGGGACACAACTACGGTGACGCGACGCGCAGCACCATAGGGCGGGAAAAGGTCTACAACCCCTTTGTCGGGTTGCGAGGTGGCTATTAGACGGTTATTCTTCCTCTTCGTTGTCGCAATCGTTCTCCTCTCCTCGTGCACGACGGCGCCCGTCGTCACCCCGAAGCGGGCGGAACCAAAGGTGGCCCTCGTTCTCGGCGGCGGATCGGCGAAGGGTTTCGCGCACGTCGGTGTGCTCCGCGTCCTTGAAAGGGAGAAGATCCCCATTCACATGATCGTGGGCACGAGCGTCGGCAGTCTCATCGGCGGCATCTACGCGTCGAACCCCGACAGTTTCCAGCTGGAATGGGCGGCCTTCAAGATCGCGAGGGGTGATATCCTCGATTATTCCATAACCTCGTCGAAGATGGGCCCCGTGCAGGGGGCACGGCTCGAGGCATTCGTGGAGCAGAACGCGAAGGTGAAGCTCGTGGAGGCCACGAAGATACCCTTCTATCCCGTTGCCACCGACCTCAACACGGGAGAGACGGTAACCCTCGAAAAGGGGTCGCTGGCGAAGGCAATACACGCGTCTTCGGCCATCCCGGGCATCTTTGTTCCCGTCACATTCGGGAACAGGACCCTGGTGGACGGCGGCGTCACGAGCAACATCGCCTGCGACGTGGCCCGCGCCAAAGGAGCCAACGTCATCATCGCCGTGAATCTCCAGAAAGACGTGCGGGACACGGACATAACATCCGTGATCGACGTCATCGCCCAGTCCATATCCATCATGATGCACGTCAATACGAGGTCCAAGCTCGCCCACGCCGATGTCATCATCGAGCCCGATACGAAGGGCATCTCGATGTTCGATTTCTCCCGGAAAAAGACCCTGATGGAAGAAGGCATGAAGGCAACGGAAATAGCCCTGCCCCGCATCAGGTCGCTGACCGGGAAATAAAGACGGTTCAAGGGTTCAAGGGTTCAAGGGTTCAAGGGTTCAAGGGTTCAAGGGTTCAAGGGTTCAAGGGTTCAAGGGAAAAACGGCGAAATCCGACGGGCTGTCAACACAACTCCTGAACAACAGCGCACACCGACGGCACCCTGTTGTTCTGCTCTTGAACTTTTGAACTCTTGAACCCTTGAACCTTTTTTTGCGTTCTCCTCCTTTTCCCTCCCTTGAATCGGGGTTTTCATCGGGCATTATCAGGGAAAGCCCTATACTTTCCCCCGCGTTTGCAGGGTATCTTACGGGCAGTCGGATCGTGCCGTCTCACATCCTCGCAAAGACGTATGACCCTCCGAAAGAGCCAGTCGTCCTTATCGCCTGCGTAGAAGGCCAGAGATCGGTCCGGGATGGTACGATCCCCGAAACCCTGCAAGGAAAGCGCAAGAACATGAAAAAAGCGGTCCCTTCCCTTCTTTGCCCGGCGGTGCTCATGGCCCTTCCTTCCTGCGCCTCAGCGAACAGCGGGAACGTTGAGATCATGGACCTGACGGGATCCGTTTTCGGCATCGTCGCGGTGGTCCTCTTCGTGGTGGCCTACGGCTTTGTGGTCCTCGAGGAGAAACTCCATTTGCGGAAAAGCAAGCCCGTCATGGCCGCGGGCGGCATCATCTGGATCGTGGTCGCCCTCGCGTACATGGCGGCCGGAAAACAGGAAGCGGCCCATCAGGCCGTCATCGGAAACCTCGCGGAGTACGTGGAGCTCTTCCTCTTCCTTCTCGTCGCGATGACGTACATAAACGCGCTGGAGGAGCGGAAGGTCTTTGAGGCCCTGACCACATGGCTTCTGAACAAAGGGTTCGGTCTCAGAACCATATACTGGATGACGGGCGTCCTGTCGTTCTTTCTGTCGCCGGTGTGCGACAACCTCACCACCGCCCTTCTCATGGGCGCCGTTGTCATAACCGTGGCGAAGAGCAACAAGAGGTTCGTCATCGTTTCCTGCGTCAACATCGTTGTCGCCGCCAATGCCGGCGGTGCCTTTTCGCCTTTCGGCGACATCACCACGTTGATGGTGTGGCAAAAAGGCAAGCTTGCCTTCGGCGAATTCTTCCGTCTTTTCATCCCCGCGGCGGTCAACTGGCTCGTTCCCGCGGTCATAATGAGTTTCGCCGTTCCCAACGAGATCAAACGCCGGTCGACGATACCCCTTAAGATGAAGGTCGGCGCACGCCGTGTCATGGTGCTCTTCGTCCTGACCATAGTCACGGCCGTTCTGTTCCACAATGTCCTTCGCCTTCCCCCTGCCGTGGGTATGATGCTCGGCCTCGGATACCTCTCCTTCTTCGGGTATTTCCTGAAGATCAGGGAGATGCGCAACCGCTGCCTGGAAGACCCGCTCGACGTCATGGGCCACGAGAAACGCAAGGGCTTCGACCTTTTCAGGAAGGTCTCGCGCGCCGAGTGGGATACGCTCCTCTTCTTCTACGGCATCATGTTCTGTGTGGGCGGCCTGGGGCAGCTCGGGTACCTCGCGATAATGTCCGAACGCCTCTACAGCTTCGGCCACACTCCCGCGAACGTGATGATAGGGGTCATCTCGGCGCTCATAGACAACATCCCCGTGATGTACGCGGTGTTGACGATGGACCCCGCCATGCCTCACGGTCAGTGGCTCCTCGTCACCCTGACGGCCGGCGTCGGCGGCAGCCTTCTTTCCATCGGCTCCGCCGCGGGTGTGGGCCTCATGGGAAGCGCCCGGGGGATCTACACCTTCACCGGCCACCTCAGGTGGACCTGGGCCATCGCCCTCGGATACGCCGGCAGCATCTGGGTCCACCTCATGCTCAACGCGAAGCTCTTCACGTAAGGACGGTTCAAGGGTTCAAGGGTTCAAGGGTTCAAGGGTTCAAGGGTTCAAGGGTTCAAGGGGAAGACCGTGAAGGGGGCCGGCTGTCAAGACAACTCGTGCACCGGCCGAAGACGTTCGGTTCCCTTTTTGTCTTTTACTCTTGAACTTTTGAACCCTTGAACTCTTGAATGTTTTTTTGATGGCGGAGAGGCAGGGATTTGAACCCTGGGTACGGTTTTATCCGTACACTCGCTTAGCAGGCGAGCACCTTCGGCCTACTCGGTCACCTCTCCGCGGAAGCCTTAAGATGGACAAAGTATACTTGTTTGCTGTATAAAATGCAATATCGCACTCACCGGCAGGACAATGGCAACGAGCCACACACAGGGACTTCGCGAGATGATGACGAAACGCCATGAACTCCTCAGGGCCACGCGCGATTTCTTCTACGAGCGGGGATACCTCGAGGTGGAAACGGCGAACCTCATGGCTACGGCGCCGCCTGACCCTCATATCGACCCCCTTGAGGTCCGCATATCGGGAAAGGGCCCCTTCTTTCTCCACACCTCGCCCGAGATTGGGATGAAGAAGCTCCTGCGCTCCGGTCACAGGCGGATCTTTGAGGTATGCAAGGTCTGGCGCGTCGAGGACCACCAGGAGGTTCACAATACGGAGTTCACCATGGTGGAATGGTACCGTGAAGGCGCGTACCGGGAGGCCATGAAGGAGACGGAAGACCTCGTGGCATTCATCGCCCGAAGGCTCCTTCATCCCGTTCCGGAACACCTTCTGCCGCCGTATCCCGTGCACGAACTGGACAAGGTCTTCCTGAAGACCATGGGGTTCGACCCTTTTCCTCTCGGCCGCGACGCCTTTTTCGACGCCTTGAGCCGGAGGGGCTTTTCCGGCATCGACGACAGGGATGACTGGAACGACCTTTTCTTCAAGGCGCTCATCCAGGAGATCGACGACGCCATCAGAAGCAGGAGGCCTTGCCTTGTTGCGGGATGGCCCTTTTCCATCTCCACGATGGCAAAGAGGCGCGACGACAACGCCGCCGTCGTTGAACGGTTCGAGCTCTACATTGATGGCCTGGAGATAGCCAACGGATACACGGAGCTCACCGACCCCGGTGAGCAGCGCGAACGGTTCCTCGAGGATAACGCGAAGCGGGCCGGGATG
>JAAYAK010000188.1 GCA_012719415.1 Syntrophorhabdus sp. | reverse complement strand
TTCAAGCGGCTCAAGCCGTCTCTCTACTTCCTCATCCTCCAGGAGAAGAAAAAACCGAACATGGCGGCGAATGCTATGGCGAGGATTATCCAGAACGCGTGGGGATGCTTCTGGACAGGAATGGCGACATTCATGGAAAAAGCACTGACGACGAAGGTCGGGACCATGATGGCGATGGTTATCATGGTCAGTTTCTTCATCAGGATGTTGAGGTTGTTGTTCACGATGGAAACCCTGGCATCCATCATGCTGGCGAGAATGTTGGAATAGATCTCCGCCTGCTTGTAGCACTGGGTATTCTCGATGGTGATGTCGTCGAGGAGCTCCGTGTCATCGACGGTGAATCCTATCCGCTGCGTGTATATCTTCATCTTCTCGATGAGGACGGAGTTGGAGTTGATCGCGTTCTGATAGTACACAAGGCTCTTCTCCAGCGCGAAGAGGTTGAGAAGGTACGTGTTCTCCATGGAGGTGCTGATCTTCTCGCCCAGTTCGTCGGAGACCATGTCGATGACCCTTAAGTGCTCCAGGAACCGAAAGATGCTGTAGTTGACGATCTTCAGCATCGTTTCGGCGAGACGGCTGACACGGGCGAAGGTCTTGCTGTCGAAGATGGGGAGGTCCTCGGCCATCACGATGACAAGCTTGTCCTCGAAGAGGAACATGCCCATGGATGAAACGAGGAACTCGAAGGCGTGTTCGGCCTGATAATTGACGGGTACCTTGAGAATGATGGCGACATGATTCGACTCGATCTCGATACGGGAAAGCTCATCCGGGTCAAGGGCCGACTGAAGGGTGTGCTCGTCTATCTGGTACTGGTCGATGAGATGCCGTCTCTCGTTCTCATCGGGATTGATGTAGACGGCTATGTTCTCCGCGGCACCGACACATTCCGTTACCCGGGAATCCACTATGTTGTAGAGCTTTACCATACGAGATACCGTTCATGTTTGGATTGATACGTACAATGTATCCCATCTCTCCCGAAAAAGCACCGAAATTCTCAACAAAAAACCGGCATGTCCATTGACATCATTCCCGGCACGACCTCAAGTGTGACGCAGGACATTGACTGTCCGGAACCATAGTGCTATAAATCGTCATACCCCATATCAAGGAGATGATACGATGAAAAGACTTCTTCTCGCATCGGCCCTGATGGCCCTGATCGCCGCAGCGGCCATTCTGTCGTCCCCGCCGGCGATCGCCTCGTCCTGTCGCGAGTACTGCCTTTCCGATTGCTGCACGGATTCGAAGTGCACGAAGGAAAAAGAGGCCAGGTGCTACCAGGATTGCCTGAGGGATTGCGAAAACGCGGCCACCCAGCCAAAGAAGGACAGTTCCACCAAGCCCCCCAGGTGATCGAAAAGGACCAGCGCCCTCTCCTCTTCAGGGATCGCTGGTCCTGAATATCCCGTATCGCCTGCGGAGCCTCTACTTCTTCCTGACGCTGTAAAAAACGCCT
Source organism: Syntrophorhabdus sp. (assembly GCA_012719415.1). Classification (NCBI taxonomy): domain Bacteria; kingdom Pseudomonadati; phylum Thermodesulfobacteriota; class Syntrophorhabdia; order Syntrophorhabdales; family Syntrophorhabdaceae; genus Syntrophorhabdus; species Syntrophorhabdus sp. Next base: position 8,268 of record JAAYAK010000188.1, on the reverse strand, counting down.
GTACCGCCGAATATCGCCAGTTCGCCGAGTTCATCCTCGATCCTGAGGAGCTGGTTGTACTTCGCGATCCTTTCGCTTCTCGACGCGGACCCCGTCTTGATCTGTCCCACGTTGGTCGCGACGGCAAGGTCCGCTATGAAGGTGTCCTCGGTCTCGCCGGAGCGGTGAGAGATCACGCAGGTGTACCCCGACCGCTTGGCCATCTCGATCGTCGTCAGCGTTTCCGTGACTGTGCCGATCTGATTGAGCTTGATGAGGATGCTGTTGGCGATCCCCTTCCGTATCCCTTCGGCAAAGATCTTCGGGTTCGTCACGAAGATGTCGTCACCGACGATCTGTATGGTCGAAGCGCACCGGTCCGTGAATATCTTCCAGCCTTTCCAGTCATTCTGGGCGAACCCGTCCTCTATGGAAACGATGGGGTATTTCTTCACGATCGCCTCGTAGAAGTCCACCAGCTTGCCCGCGTCCCAGACGTTGCCGTCTATGTGGTATTTCCCCTTCTTGTAAAGCTCGCTCGCGGCGACATCGAGGGACAGGAAGACATCCTTCCCCGCCTTGAAACCGGCCTTGGCTATGGCCTTCATGAGCGTATCGAGGGCCTCCGTGGTCGATTGTATCTGCGGCGCGAAACCGCCTTCGTCGCCGACACCCGTCGAGTATCCCTTATCCTTCAGGATGCCCTTCAGGGTGTGGAACACCTCCGCTCCCATCCTCAGGGCTTCGCTGAAGGACGGCGCGCCGGCGGGCACGATCATGAACTCCTGGACATCAAGGGAGTTCTGGGCGTGAGCGCCGCCGTTGATGACATTCATCATGGGAACAGGGATCTCCCGTCCCCTGATGCCCCCGATGTACTGGTAGAGATCCACCCCGAGAAAGTCCGCCGCGGCCCGTGTGACAGCCATCGAGACACCCAGGGTTGCGTTGGCGCCGAGAACGCTCTTGTTCTCCGTGCCGTCGGCGTCGACAAGGACCTTGTCGATGTAGGCCTGGTCAAGGGCATCGAGCCCTTCGACTTCGGGGGCGATGATGTTGTTCACGTTCTCGACGGCCTTCTGCACCCCCTTGCCCTTGTACCTCTTCACGTCACCGTCGCGCAGTTCAAGGGCCTCCCTTTCACCGGTGGAGGCGCCCGAGGGCACCATTGCCCGGCCCATCGCTCCACTTTCCAGGACGACCTCGACCTCCACGGTGGGATTTCCCCTGCTGTCCAGTATCTCCCGTGCGTACACATCATATATCGTTGACATGAGAACCTCCTTGTTTTGTAAGGAAACCGGCCCTGCAAACCATCGGCCGATATGAGTGCAGGATACCACAGGAACCGATATCCTTCAATGGTCATATGCTGTTACGGACGGGGATCCAACCGGAACACACCCCTTGAGCCCAGTCTCAAAAGGGTTTACAAACCACCGCATATCGGATATATAACTGTTACATACGATCAATCGGGTCGATTCGAAAGGAGGTGACGACATGGCCAGAAGAACCCTGGTTTATTATCTCATCGCAGCGATGTTCATCATCGGCATCGCCCCCCGTGTCGATGCCGCATTTCTTCCATCGGAAACGATCGGCATCCCTCATGCGCAAAGGGACGCCGATATTCAGAAGATACAGGAAGTCCTCGAGATGAAGCTCGTAAGACAAAGACTCCTCGACCTCGGTTTCTCTCCGGAAGAGATCGCGTCACGGGTCTCGGAAATGACGGATGCGCAGATCCACAGTTTCGCCCAGAAGCTTGACGATCTGAGAGTGGGCAAGGATAGCGGGCTTGGTATCGTCATAGCCGTTCTCGTTATCATACTGCTCGTCATTCTCATCATAAACCTCACCACGGGCAAGAAGGTCGTGGTGACACAATAGCAGGACATTCGCGACGAAAGGACCGCCGGGCGCTTTTTGAGCCGCCCGGCGGCCGCACGCATATCTATGAAGGTCTTACCGTTCCTGTGCGCCCTTATCCTTCTCCTCTACGCCTGCGCCTCCGGGCCTGCCCCACTTCCCGAAGGGGCAAAGGTCCTTTCCAATGTCCCCTTCTTCCCCCAGGAGGAGTATCAGTGCGGTCCGGCTGCCCTCGCGACGGTCATGAACTACTGGTATGCCCGCAGCGGCAGCACCGTCAGGATCGGTGTCGATGAGATAGCGCGGGCCATCTACAGCCCCGGGGCACGGGGCATCCTGCCCACGGACCTCGAGAACTACCCGAGGAAGAAAGGCTTCGTGACGGAGCAATTCACGGGTTCCGTGAGCCGTCTGCGTGAGAGCATCGACAGGGGGGTACCCGTCATTCTTCTTGTCGACTACGGCGGGTCCATCTATCGGCTCGATCACTTCCTGGTGGCGACGGGCTACACCGGGAACGGCATCATCGTGAATTCGGGCCGCAAGGAAAGACAGGTCGTCCCGACGTCCGATCTGGAGGAAATATGGAAAAAGACAGGTTACTGGTCACTCCGGCTCTTTCCCTCCTGACAGCGGGCCTGCTCTTTTGCCTCTGCTCCTGCAGTCTTCCGAGGATACTCGTCCTCAATGATCCCTTGACACCGCGGGAACACATCGATCTCGGAGTGACCTATGAGAGATCGGGTGAGCTTGACGAGGCACTGAAGGAATACGAAAAGGCCTCACGGACCCTGCCCGTCGCCTATCTCTACATGGGCAACGTCTTCTTTAACAAGAAGGAATTCTCAAAGGCCGAGGAGCACTACCGCGAGGCGATCGACAGGACCGGCGACCCCCGGGCATACAACAACCTCGCCTGGCTCTACTTCACAACGAACAGGAATCTCGACGAGGCGGAAAAACTCGCGGGAAAGGCCGTCGAACTCGCCCCGGACAAAGAGGAATTCAAAGACACTTTGCAGAAAATAAAGGAAAAGACAATGACCAAATAAGAGGACAATGACCAAATCACAATAACCAATTGACCAGATAGAAGGGTAGAAGAGACCGATTGCATCACCTCTGGTCATTGATCATTGTCTGTTTTTCTGGTCATTGGAATTTGATCATTGGTCATTGTCTTCTTCAATCGAGGATACCATGAAAAAGCAGAACGTCTTCTCCCCCATCCCCTCCGATATCCCCGACGAGATATTCGAGACCATCGCGGCGAGCGGGGCCGTCAGGATCGAAAGGATCATCTCCCGGGGCCAGGTGACACCGCAAGGCTCCTGGTACGACGATAAGCGCAGCGAATGGGTCATTCTCCTCACGGGAAGCGCCGACATCCTCTTCGAGGGGGAGACCGACGTTGTCACCCTTCTCCCGGGAGACCACATCCTCATCCCGCCGCATCGGCGACACAGAGTGACACGCACAGACGACGGGGAACCCACGATATGGGTGGCCGTGTATTTTGCCTGACGCCACAAGACACGTACCAGCACAAAGACTCCCACTGTTGCGGAAAGGACCTCTTATCAGGTATATTTTCAGCCATGGCAGGTGAATATACACGGGATCGCGCCCTTGAAATGCTTGGCGCGACCGATGGGGCGCTCGGAGAACTGTACCGGCATGCCGATGTGGTGCGGAAGAACCACATGGGTGATGACGTGTACATCAGGGGGATAATCGAGTTCTCCAACATATGCGTCAACGATTGTCTCTACTGCGGGATACGGGCCTCCAACAGGAATGTCGCCCGGTACGTGATGTCTCCCGACGAGATACTGGCGATAGCGGATACGATGGGCCGTTTCCGCCAGACCACCGTTGTCCTTCAATCGGGCGAGACGCCGGGGATCGGAGATGAAAGACTCGGGCTCCTCATAAGACGGATCAAGGAAGCGACCGGCCTGGCCGTTACCGTCTCCGTTGGCAACAGACCCCTCGAGACATACCGCTACTGGCGCGAGTGCGGCATGGACCGGTATCTTCTCCGTTTCGAGACGTCCGACGCGGCGCTTTTCGCGCGCCTCCATCCGGGATCGAGCCTCGGTGACCGGCTGCGCTGCCTCGAAGACCTCAAGGGCCTCGGGGTGCAGACGGGCAGCGGATTCATGATAGGGCTCCCCGGTGAGACCGTGGGAGTGCTGGCGGACAACATCCTGTTGTGCCGCCGTCTCGACCTCGACATGATCGGGATCGGCCCCTTCATCCCCCACCCGGACACCCCTCTGTGCGGAACGAAGAACGCCTATCACGATGACCCCGATATGTTCTTCAGGGCCCTGGCGACGCTGCGCATATTCAACCCCGACGCCCACATACCGGCAACAACAGCCTTCGACGCCGTCTTTCCCGGCGAGGGACGGAACCTCGCCCTCGCAAGGGGCGCGAACGTCTTCATGCCCAATATCACTCCCGTCCGCTACAAGAAGGAATACCTTCTCTATCCGGGAAAGCCTTCTGTGGATGAAGAGCCCGAGGAATGCAGGACCGCCGCGATAGCACGGATCGAGTCCCTGGGGAGACGAGTGGGACGAGGTCCCGGCCACTCCTTCAAGAAAAAGGAGCAACCGGGACAGAGATGAACCTTAAACGTATTTTCCGGCGATGTAGTTGCTCAGATGCTCGATGAGCATGTCCTTCTCCGATATGATCGATTTGACCACGTCACCGATGGAGATGAGGCCGACGAACTTGTCGTTGTCAAACACGGGGACGTGTCTTATGCGTTTCGCCGTAATGAGGACCATGCAGTCCTCGACGGATGTCTCGGGCTTCACCGTGAACATCTTGTCCGCGGGGGTCATGATCTCCGACACCTTGGTCTGAGCCGACGTCTTTCCCTTGAGGATGATCTTGCGCGCGTAGTCCCTCTCGGAGACGATCCCGTGCACCCTTCCTTTGTCGTCAATGACCATCAGTGCGCCGATCTCCTTCTCGCCCATGATCTTCAGCGCATCAAAAACGGTCTTGTTCGGTCCGATGGACCAGATGTCCTTCTTCTTCTCCTTGAGCATATCCTTTGCAGTCTTCATAGCTCTTAAGCCCCCTTGTCTTTTTTTTCATGACCCCTGTGCAGATCCAAGCCTGTCTTGTTAAAGTATATAGTCAACGACTGAGGCAGGCAAGCGCATTCTCGCCCCCGCCTCGATCCTACCGAGCTGACGCGCGGCCGCAAAGAGCGACGGAGGAAATCGGCCCTTTCCCATCCATGCCGTCGATCCATGCTTTGGCCTCCGTCGTATAAGTATATTGCCCGGATACCGAAAAGTAAAGGAAGCCCGGAGACGCTCAGCCATCGTCTTCCAGGACTTCGGTCAGTTCCGGGAAGGGCTTCAGCGTCCGTTCGAGGATTCCCATGACATAGGCGATAAGGACCCCGTAGTTGACAACAGGGATCCCGGCATGTTTGGCCACCATCAACCGATGAAGCATTTCCTTGCGGTTTATCATGCAGGCGCCGCAGTGAATGATCAGCTTGTATCCCGACAGGTCCTTCGGCAGTTCGAGACCGCTCACCCAGGTGTAATCGAGGGGCCCGCCCACCAGCTGGTTCAGCCATCTCGGTATCTTCACCGTCCCGATATCGTCCTCCACGCGGTGGTGTGTACAGGCCTCGGAAACGAGCACCCTGTCGCCGGGAACAAGGTTCTCCACCGCCTTCGCCCCTTCCACGAGCGTCGCGAGGTCTCCTTTATGGCGGGCGAAGAGTATCGAGAATGAGGTCATGGGGACATCCTTTGGTGTATCGGCGGCGACCTTGAGGAACGCCTGGGAATCGGTGACGACAAGCCGCGGCTTGTCTTTCAGCTTTGCCAGCGCTCCTTTCAGTTCCCGTTCCTTCACCACGTAAGCCATGCCGTCGTGGTCCAGGATATCGCGGATCGTCTGGACCTGGGGGAGGATGAGTCTCCCCTTCGGCGCGGCAAGATCGATGGGTACAACGAGCACCACCGTGTCGCCGGGAGAGATGAGGTCTCCCAGGATCGTGGGATTCATGAAATCCTTCGGCGCTTCCCTGATCATGGCCATCTTCAACTCGTCGATACCCTGACGGGTCAGCGCGCTCACGGCCACGACTGGCAGAGCGGTGCCGGGAAGGACCTCCTCAGTGCTGAATCGCGGATAAAGGTCCGCCTTGTTGACGACGATGATGACGGGCACCTTCTTCTCACGGGCCTTTTCGATGACCTCCTCCTCGAACCTGCCGGCACCCGCGGCGGGATCGACGACAAGAAGCATGAGGTCCGTTTTGTTGAGAACACCGAGGGCCTTTTCTATGCGAAGCCTGCCCAGTTCTCCCACATCATCGATACCGGCCGTATCGATGATGACGACGGGCCCGATGGGGAGTATCTCCATAGACTTGTAGACGGGGTCCGTGGTGGTTCCGGGAACATCGGAAACAATGGCGATGTCCTGGTTCGTCAACGCGTTTATGAGACTCGACTTACCCGCATTTCTCCTGCCGAAGATGGCGATGTGGAGACGGCTTCCCCTGGGCGTCTGATTGAGTGTCGTATCTGTCACGTCTGTCCTTCCTTGCTTTTCTTCACTTTTTTCGACCCCGCCACGCCCGGCCTCGTCAACTCGCGCGCCTGGAAAATGGCTTCGATCTCCTCTTCCGAGAACAACCCCCTCTCGACGGCGGCCTCACCGATCGTCTTTCCTTCTTCCCGGGCCGCCTTTGAGAGCTCACCGGCCCTTTCGTGGCCGATGTACGGCGCAAGCGCGGTGGCAAGGCAGAGACTCTCCTCAAGCCACCGCCTGCAGCGCTCCTCATCCGCCTCTATCCCTTCGACCAGATGAGTGCGGAAGATGGAGACCGCGTTTGCGAGAAGCTTGAGCTCCGTCAGGAGGTTGAAGGCGATAAGCGGCAGGAACGCGTTGAGTTCGAACTGCCCCGACGCCGCCGAAAGGGTAATGGCGTGGTCGAGGCTCATGACCTGAAAGGCAACGCCGGTCGCCATCTCCGTGATGACGGGGTTCACCTTGTCGGGCATGATGGACGAACCTTCCTGGAGAGCGGGGAGCCTTATCTCGGCAAGACCTCCCCGCGGGCCCATGGACATGAGACGCATATCCGACGACACCTTGGCCAGATTGACGGCGGCCGCCTTCACAAGCCCCGAGACCTCGGCAAAGACATCGGCGTTCTGCGTGACGTCGACCATGTTCTCGGCCCGGGCGACGTTAAGCCCCGTGATGTCCTGCAGCGCGTCGATGGCCGCGTAGATGTATTCACGTTTCGCGTTAAGGCCCGTGCCGACGGCCGTGCCGCCGAGATTGACCTGCCGCAGCCGCTCCTCCACCTTGAACAGGCGCCACCTGTCGCGGGCAAAGGCCTCCGCGAAGGCCCCGAACTCCTGCCCCAGGGTGATGGGGACGGCGTCCTGCATCTCGGTCCGGCCGAGTTTGAGGATGCCGGCGAACTCCTGCTCTTTCTTCTGCAGGGCACCCTGAAGGCGCGCGATAGTCTCGGAGAGCACGATGACGAGCCTGACTGCCGCAACCTTCACTGCCGTGGGATAGACGTCGTTGGTGGATTGGGAAAGGTTGACATGACCTAAGGGATCCACGATACCGTAATCTCCCTTTTGCCCCCCAAGGATCTCTATAGCGCGGTTGGCCAGAACCTCGTTCACGTTCATGTTCGTCGACGTCCCCGCCCCTCCCTGCAGAGCGTCGACCATGAACTGGTCCGCGAGGGCGCCGCCCGCGACCTCCTTCGCGGCCGCGACGATCGCTTCTCCGCGCTTGAGGTCAAGAAGGCCCGCCCGCATATTGGCGACGGCGCAGGCCTCTTTCACCTCGGCGAGGGCAACGATCAGTTCCCGGGGAACGGGGAAAGAGGAGACGGGAAAATTCCTCAGCGCCCTTTGGGTATGAATGCCGTAGTACGCGCTGGCAGGCACCTTCATCTCGCCCAGAAGATCCCCTTCGATCCTGAAATCGCCCATGGTTCTTTGTTATAAACCGGCGGGAAGAAACAATCAAGCAAAGTCCTCGAAGGCCGTCTTGACCCAGGTCAATTTCACTTTGGACGTTCTGTTCTATACAATTACTATAAGGAGGGCAGATCATGGCAGAGAACTTCATACCCACAGGAAATGAGACCCGGGCGTTCAGCCTTGGAGACCTTGCCGCTTACCAGGAGCATTCCGTCGTGAGCCGCGAGATCGTGCGCAAGCCCGCGGGCACGATGACGGTCTTCGCCTTCGATGAGGGCGAGGGTTTGAGCGAACACACCGCCCCCTTCGACGCGGCAGTGTATATCATCGAGGGCGAGGCCCGGATAACCATCGACGGCAAGCCCCATTCCGTGAGAGGCGGTGAGATGATCATCATGCCGGCAAACAAACCCCA
>JAAYAK010000187.1 GCA_012719415.1 Syntrophorhabdus sp. | reverse complement strand
TCTGCGCGTTCTGAGAAAGGTTGCCCACCGTGCTGGCTATGGACGCGGTGTAGGTCACATAGGTCGTGGTCGTCCCGCCGATCGTCACGTCGGCGCTGCTGAGGTTGGCGATGGCGAGGGCGACATCATTGTTCGACATATTCGATGCCGACGATGTCACGGCGATATAGTTCACGTCCGCCTTGATCTCATCGCTGAGGTCGATGTTGGCGGCATAGTCCTGGGTCATGTTCTGAAAGAAATTGACACCCGTTGTTCCGCCGGGGTTGTAGCCGGTGACGTGGACGCTGTTCACCTCCGTCATGAGGGACTGCGCGAGATCGTTGATATCGTCGATGAAACCGACGAGCTGGGTGTCCCTCACGTCGACGAGACCCTTGAGGATCCCTCCTCCTATGGAATCGGTGATATCGACGGAGTACAGGGACGTCCCCTTCCAGTACACGTGGTAGAAATTGTCGGCGCCCGTCTTCTCGGCGGTCAGTTCGTAGGAGATCCCTTTTTCGACGAGAAGCTTTCCGTCGGCGGTCATGACGGTCAGGCCGCCGTTCTCATCCTCGAAATACTGGAGATCGAGCTTCCCCGAGAGCTCCTGCAACTGCATCATCCTCTGGCTCGCGAAGCTGGCGGCTTCGCTTCCGCCCGCCGACGATTCATAGGTCTTCTGGTTCAGCGCGGCAATGGATGAAAGGATGTTGTTTATCTCCGTCACTTCACTCGCCACGTTGTTGTCGGTTTCGATCTGCAGCATCTTCAACCCGCTGTATGTGTTGCGGATGCTCTGGGAGAGGTTCGTCGCCTTTAAGGCCACGTCGGCCCGCGCGACGCTGCTCAAGGGATCGGCGGACAGGCTTTGCCACGAATTGAAGAAGGCGGTGATGTTCGATGTCAGCTGGGAGTTCGTCTCATCGAGAACACTCTCGATGCGGGTGAAGAATTTCTCGTATGTCTTCTGTTCCTCCATGGACGTACACTGCCTCGCCACGGAATACTCCAGGTACTTGTCGTAGTAGCTCGCCACCTTTTCGATCCTGACGCCGTTGCCCAGAAGGAGTCCGGTATCACCCATAACGGCGTCGGCCTCGGTGAGGACGGCCTCCTGCCGCGCGTAACCCTTCGTGTTCACATTGGCGATGTTGTTCGACAGGACCTGCAGCGAGGTCTGCTGCGCAAAGAGGGCGTTTCTAGCGATATTGAGGATAGAGGTGATACCCATGCGCTACCTTTCTTCGGACGTTAGATAACTTTAGAGAGAAGTACGGAAGAGAGGTCCTCTCTCTTTTTTCCGTAACCCATGTTGCCGCTTATATGTCCGATAATGTTCTCTATCGACGATCTGACGTGATCGATGGAGAAGGAGAGAAGCTTCATGTTCTTGTCCATGGCGGTCTTTACCTCTTTCATCACCACGGCCAGGCTCCCGTTGAGGGACCGTATAGTCTCGTCGGCCGCGATGGCCTCCCTGTCCCCCGCACCCTCCAGCAGCTTTTCCTTCTCCGCCTTCAGGTACTCGAGCTTTCTCAAGATCTCTTCCTTCTTGTTGTTCCCCGCGATTATGCCATCCAGTGAAAAGGATATAATGGCGTCGCGCTCCATCTGAAGGGCCGTCAGAAACTCCTTCAGGGTCTTTTCCTCTCTCTTCGTCATTTCGATGATGGCGTCCGTCATCATCAGAGCAACTCGTCCAGGATATTGGCCTTCAGTATGCTGGCGGCTACTATCTGGCCTCTTGCATTGTACGTCCCGTCCTCGATGCTGGTCTTGAGCTCTTCGACCTTGTCTTCCCGGATCACGGACTGGGTCTTCGCCTTTTCGGTAAGGCGGTCGACTTCCTGCTTCCTGGATGAAAGCTCCACCTTGTCGTAGCCTGCGCCCTGGTCCTTTCTCTGTTCGACGGAAAGGTCTTTCTGCTGCTGCGGCTTTACCTGAGCGGTCTTGACGAGGCTGTCAAGCAGGTCGGGTTTGTTGCCATTCTCAATTTTCATGGTTCACCTCCTCTATCGCTTACCGGTATTATCGCCGCCGTGAGGAATAACTTTAGCATTTTCCCTTTCGGAGTACTTCATGAGCATCTCTTTGATGCCGACACCCTTTTCCGCAAGAAAATCGGCCACCTTCTCATACACCATGGCCATGTAGGTCTCCTCGGCATACCCCTTTTTCGACATTTTCGTCGTCTTCTCCAGGTGCTTTATCATGCTGTAGATCATGAAGGACTCGAAGCTCTGGCAGACTTTCTCTTTGTCCGCCTCGGATGAACCTGACAGATCTCGCTCCATCGTGCTGACCCCCATCGAGATTGCGGGCGGTAAACCCGTCATTACCGATCTTACGCTTTCAGACACAGTGAACGGCCTCCTATATCACCTCAAGGTCGGCGTGAAGAGCGCCTGATGCCTTGATGGTCTGCAGTATCGTTATGACATCCCGTGTCGATATCCCCGTCGCGTTGAGGGCGTTGACCAGTTCCCGGATGGAGATGCCTGCCTCCAGGAGATAGAACTTCCCGCGGTCCTCGCGCACCTTCACCTGCGTATCGGGCGTCACCACCGTCTGGCCCTGGCCGAACGGCATGGGCTGGCTCACGCGCGCGTCTTCCTTGATCTGAACGCTTATGTTGCCGTGCGAGATGACGACCGTCGACACACGCACGTTCTCGCCGATGACAACCGTCCCCGTCTTTTCGTCAACCACTATCTTCGCCTGCATGTCTGTCCTGACATCGAGGTTTTCCACGACGGACAGGAATTGCACGGGATTGTTCCTCATATTCAGCGGTATCGTCACGTTGATCGTCCCGGCGTCCTTGGCATAAGCGGCGCCTCCGAAGGTCTCGTTGATACGGTCGGCTACCCTTCGGGCGTTGGTGAAGTCGGGCATCTTCAAGGCGATCATGATCTCGCTTCCCCTGTACTCCTCGGAGAGGACCTCGCGCTCGACCGTGGCGCCGTTCACTATCCGGCCCACCGTGGGATGGTTCTTCTGCACCGAGGCGCCCTGCCCGGATGCCAGAAAGCCACCCACCACCATCGGTCCCTGGGCCATGGCATATACCTGACCGTCAGCGCCCTTGAGAGGGGTCGTCACCAGAACGCCGCCTTCAATGCTCTTGGCGTCGCCGATGGAAGACACGGTCACGTCGACCCTGCTCCCTATCCGCGCGAAAGGAGGAAGATTGCAGGTGACCATGACGGCCGCGACATTGTTCACCTTCGTCGTCTTGGGGTCAACCCTGATCCCCATGGTCTCCAGCATGTTGGCCAGGGACTGGTTCGTGAAGATCGTGTTCGACTTGTCCCCCGTGCCCGAGAGGCCGGTCACAAGCCCGTAACCGATGAGTTGATTGGCTCTCGCTCCGTTGATGTACCCCATCTCCTTGATGCGGGCCGCGTCCGCCATCCCCGCCATGAACAGGAGGAAGGCGGCGATGAAGAAGAGCGTGCAGATTATGATCGTGCTGCGGTGAACGCGTTCCCGGTAACTCATGCCGTCCCCCGTCAGAATGGCCACACGGCGTCCATGACGCGCGCCAGCCAGCCCGGCTTCTGCTTCTCTCCCAGGACCCCCACGCCGGTGTAGATGATCTTGGCGTCCGCGATCTGGGTCGAGTACACGGAATTGTTGTAATCGAGGTCCCTGGGTCTTACGATGCCCTGGACCAGGATCTCCTTCTTCTCGTTATTGATGCTGATCTCCCTCTTCCCTTCAATGGCCAGGTTGCCGTTGGGAAGCACGTCGACGACGCGCGCCGTGATGGTGGCGGTCAGGGAGCCGCCCCGGGTGGTTTCGCCGGAGCCGTCAAAATCGTTTTTCGTATTGGCGTTTATCATCTTGTCGGGCGTGATGCTCGAGGGATAGAAGTTGGACTCGAGTCCCAGGAAATTGGGGATGCCCGCCGTCGTCGTGGACGTCTTCGCCGTCTTCGTGCCCGCTTTCTCCGACGCGTTCGTCACCTCGTAGATCTTGACGGTGATGATGTCACCCACCCCCCGGGCCCTGTGGTCACCCAGAAAGTTGCTGTTGGCATTGACCCCGCGGTAGATGGTCCCCGCGGGAGGCTGCGGAGCCGGTTTCACGCTCTTGTACGTGTTGTCTATGACAAAGGGCTCGTCCTTTATCACCGATTGACTGGTGCTCTGGCAACCTGCCAGGATGACCGTCCCCAGGATGACCATCAACAATGCGGTGCTCGTCTTCATGAACTCACGCTCCTAGAACTCGACCTTTACCGAGCTGCTGCTCACGACCTTCGCCATCACTTCTTTCCCGGAGACGGTATTCTTCACCCGTATCACGTCGCCCATCCGTCCCTTGTCGACGGTCTTGCCCTTCGTACGCACGACCAGCTTATCGCTCTCGGCGATTATGGTGACCGCGTCGCCCCGCCTGACAACGATCCTATCCTCGAGGATCTGGTCGGTGACAAGCGTGTTGGCCGGCACATCCCTCTTGAGGACCTTGCCGACAACGTCATCGACGGACGTCGGATAGCCGGAGCCTTTTCCGTTCATGTACGTCTCGCGGACCACGATGTCCTTCGGGCCGATCGCGTCACCCTTTTGTCCAGCTGCTTTCAACACGTAGAGCTCGCGCTTCGTGAATACCCTGAAGGGCACCTGCACGGTGCGCAGCCTGCCCGGAGCCGTCTCGATCTCGACGGCGCAGATACCGTCGCCGCTGACGTCGGGTATGCGCACAAAGCTGAGGTTGATGATCTTCACTCTTTCTTTCAGCTGGGCGGGAACCGTCGTCAGCCTCACCCGAACGGCATCGCCTCCGGGATAGATCTCCTTGACGAAGTTGACTATTCTGGCTTCCGCCGTTGATTCCCCCGCGGCGTACACCGTCCTCAAGGACCCTACCGCGGCGGCGCCGAGAAAGAAGAGCAGCAGGAGGACCAGGCACAGATTCTTTTGCGTCTCCAGCCCGCAGTGTTTCTTCCCATCACGGCTCGTTTTCACCGGGGTATCCACGCTATCTCCTCAGGTTGTTGGTCATCTGAAGCATCTCATCCGCCGCCTGGATGGCCTTGGAGTTGACCTCGTAGGCGCGCTGGCCGATGATCATGTTGATCATCTCCTGCATGACGTTGACGTTGGACATTTCGAGAAAACCCTGGAGGACCGTGCCCATGCCGTTCTCTCCCGGTCTTCCCGTGGTGGGAGAGCCGCTCGCGTCGCTTTCCATGAAGAGGTTCTTGCCTATGGCCCGAAGCCCCGTGGGGTTGATGAAGTTGGCAAGCTCGAGACGGCCTATCTGCTGGGGGGAGGACTGGCCCTGGATCTGGACCGTGACCGTCCCGTCGCTCTCTATGGATATGCTCGTCGTCCTTGCCGGTATGGTGAGGTTCGGCTCGATGGTGTAGCCGTCGGTGGTCACTATCTTGCCGTCGGCGTCGGTCTTCAAGGCGCCAGCCCTGGTGTACGCCTTGTCACCGGAGGGAAGGTTGACCTGGAGGAAACCGTTGCCTTCTATGGCTATGTCGAGCTCGTTGTCGGTCCTCTGGTAATCGCCCTGCTGGAAGACCTTCTGTACCGATGAGAGCATGGCCCCGAGTCCTATCTGGATGCCTGTGGGGACCATTCCGCCGCCTTCCGTCCTCGCACCCTGGAGTCTCAGGGTCTGGTACATGAGGTCCTGGAAATCGGCGCGGCTCTTCTTGAAACCGTTGGTATTTACGTTGGCGATGTTGTTGGCGATGACGTCGAGATTGGTCTGCTGCACGTTCATGCCTGTTCCCGCTGTCCATAACGCCCGTATCATAGTGTTCCTCCTAGAATTTCGCCAGCTCTGTCAGCTTGCCGTTGATATCGGAAAACATCTGGTCTATCTTCGTGTAGCACTCGAATGCCCTCATGGTATGGATGAGGTCCACCATTTCAAGGACAACATTGACGTTTGAGGTCTCGTAGGAGCCCTGCCGTATGGAGTACAGTTTCGGCGTCTCTCCCGCCTCGTTTCCGGTGTATGTGAAGTTGCTCTTGCTTACGGGTTTCAGACCATTCAGGTCCTTGAACTCAACGACCTTGATGGTGTCCACGAGGTCCTTTCCCAGGTATATGGAGCCATCGCCCTCGATGAGTATCTCCTTGCCATCGCTGACATTGATGGTGATCTCCCCGCCCTTACCCATGACGGGCTCCCCGCTCATGGTCACGAGTCGGCTCGACTTGTCGAGCATGAACTGCCCGTTGCGCGTGTACTGGACACCCTCCGGGGTCATCACGGAGAAAAACCCGGGGCCAAGGATGGCCATGTCCAGTTTTGCACCGCTCTCGACGATTGAAGCGTCAGAAAAATCGATATAGGTGTCGGAAAGCTTGACATAGGAGTTCTTCAGGAGCCCCACCTGACCCGTCTCATCTTCCGTTGAGGAGATCATCTCGAAAATGGGCCGCGAAGCCTTGAATCCCGCCGTTTGAGCGTTGGCCAGGTTGTTGGAGATTATGTCCAGCCTCTTCTCATTCACGTACTTGCCGGCGACTGTCACAAAAAAGCTCATGCCGGGGATAGTGCAATACGTGTGCCAGAAAAGAAACGGTTTTACGTTTTAGGTTTTAAGTTTTAAGCAAAAGAACAATGGCCGGGAAAGCCAATCCATCGTGCGCATTCGATCTTTTAGACCTAAAACTTAAAACCTAAAACGTAAAACGGTCTTTTTTCCTTTGCTGGGAAAAATTTTCCTTTTGGGAAATTTTTTCAGGGAAAAACCGGGTTTTCGGGGTGTGGTGGTCAGAGGACCGCTTTTCCGTTCATGAAGCGGGCAAGCTTCTTCACGCCTTCCCGGAAGGCCCTGGTGTGGAAACCGCTCGTCCACGTACCATTATTATTAAAGAGGTCGGAGACGACAAGGAAGGCTGCGGCCTTCAAGTCCCTTGCCCTGGCGACGGCGTAGAAGGATGCAACCTCCATCTCCACAACCGATATGCCCCGCTCGATGCATGCCTCGATCTTGTTCTCAGTCTCCCGGTAGATGGCATCCGTCGTCCACACATCAACGACAGGGAATCCCGCCCCCGCCGCCGCGTCTGTCCAGTCATCCGCCCAGGCCGACGACACCATCTCGTTCTCGTCTTCCAGGTAATGCCAGGAGATCCCCTCCTCGCGCAGCGCGCTCCCCGCGAGACAGACATCCCCTACCGCCCGGACGGGCCCCATGCCTCCGCAATAGCCCCAGAGAACGAACTCTCTGACACCGAATGCGGACAGTTCCTCCATCAATGCAGCAATATTCGGGCCACCAAAGGAGGACCGTATGACCACCGTCGAGGTCCCGGATAGACGGTGGATCATCCTGAAAGGGGCCCAGGCGTCCACGATGGACGCGTCCCTGTTTTGCGTCAACCGCTTGAGGTCTGCTTCACTGAAGGTTACGATGGCCCTTTCGGGCAATGCGAGCTCGTGCGGTCCCTTTCCCGTGAGCGCCCCGGCTATTGCCCGGGGGTCGAGGACCACGCGGGAGCGGTCAAAGAACCGTCTCAAGAAATCTTCTCTTCAGCCTCTCGTAGGAGGTCATGAGGTGTTCGGAGATCACCCTCGTCTCCCCCGTGACGGCCATGAAGTTGGTATCCCCGAACCAGCGCGGCACCATGTGCACGTGAATGTGCTCCTCAAGTCCCGCCCCGGCGGCGCGGCCCACATTGATGCCTATGTTGATCCCCTCGACGCTGAACTCTTCCTTGTAGACCCTGACCATTATCTTCACGAGACGCATGATGTCGAGGGATTCCTCGTCGGTAAGGTCCTCCATGAGGCCCGTGTGGCGGACCGGCACGACCATGACGTGGCCGTTGGTGTAGGGAAAACGGTTCATGATGACAAAGGCCTTGCCGAGCCTGCCTATCACGAGGGACTCGTTGTCCTTCCCTTCATCGATGCAGAGAAAGCACCTCTTCTCGCCAGGTGCTTTCGTGCCTGTGATATACTCCATTCTCCAGGGAGCCCAGACTCTATCCATCTCAATTCCTTATGAACATGTAGTCTCGCCAGTACTCGGGCGGCACCTTGACCCCGAGGTTCAGCATGAACATGTAGAACCCGTTGGGCCGTGAAGGTCTCTTCCTCGGGTGCATCTTCACTTCTTCAGGCAGTTTGTCCCCTTTCTTCAGGTTGCAGGTAATGCAGGAGGTGACGATGTTGGTCCATTCCGTTACGCCTCCCCGGGACCTGGGGACAAGGTGATCGCAGGTCAGGTATTTGGCATCGAGCTTCTTTCCGCAATACTGACAGGTATGATCGTCCCGGAGAAAAACGTTCCTTCGGGAAAACTTCACTTTGGCGTGGTTGCTCCGGACAAGGGTGAGAAGACGTATGACGGCAGGCTGGCGGATCGCTATCGAGACGCCCCGGATCTCCCGGTCGTACTCTTTGAGAACCTCGACCTTTCCCAGGTAGACAAGGGTGATGGCCTTCTTCCATGACAGAACGCTGATAGGTTCAAAGGTCGTGTTAAGCAGGAGGGTCCGGTCCATTTAATCATTTGATAAATAACCCGTTTCGACCTCTCATGTCAAGGTTTCAAATGGTTACGCGACCTTCCTGGTTTCCATCATCCTCATGACATGCGCCACCAGTCTGTGCCTCTCGCGGACATCGAGGTCAAAATAGAACCGGCTGCTCATGAGCGCCTTTATGATCTCTTTCAGTCTCTCAGCCTTCACGACATCCTCCTGAAAAGGATTGTCGGATGAAAGAGGAAAATAATAAGGTCTCAGGTCGCCAAAAAGGATGGTGGAAGGGGGATAGACTGTCAACACTCTTCGTGAAGGACATCTCATGGGACACTCCGGGACCCTCATCCCCGTCATTCCGGCGAAGGCCGGAATCTAGGAGAGATTACCCGCAATGGAAAGCTCCACAGGAAAAGGCTCGTCAGTCGCGGTCCACACCCTTCCATCTCTCCCGTACCCTTTCCGTCACGAAACAGACCTTTCCTAGATTCCGGCCTTCGCCGGAATGACGGGGACTGTGCCGGCCTTTGGACATGTGGCCTGAGACTTGCGACCTGTGACGGTCCTTGGCTTTTTCTCTGGTCTTTCGCTATCTTCTGTGGTAAGTATGGACAAAATACTTAAAGCAAAAGGAGTCACCAAAAATGCCCGTGTTCGATGAGAATGGAAATCAGGTCACCACCGAGGAAGAATTCCCCAAGATGAAGGACCCCGAGGAAGGATTGCCTCCACCTGTGAAGAAACCGTTTCCTATTCTTCCGGCGGTCCTGGGGATAGTCGCCCTCGTTCTCGCTGTCGTCGCCGTTGTCTTCTTCCTGAAGGCGAACACCCTGGAACAGGAGGTGGAGATCCTGAAGAAGGCCAAGACCCAGCTGGCAACAACGGAGGCCAAACTCCAGGACGCGATGAAAGAGAGCCAGAAGGCAAAGGCTGAACTGACCCAGGTCAAGGCCGAGCTCGACAGCGCGAGGGCGAAGAACCAGGCCCTGGAGGACCAGCTGGCAAAGAAGAAGGCTCCCCCCGCGCCGAAGAAATCTTCCGCTCAGGCGGACAAGAAACCCTCTCAGGCGGACAAGAAACCGGTTCCGAAAAAGCCTGCTCCAAAGAAACCGTAAATGACGAGGCAACAGCCGTGAAGAGAACGACATTGATCGCATCAGTTCTGGCCTTCCTGGCCGTGACGTGTCTTGTCTCATTTGCCGGGGAAGGAAACAAGGAGAAGAAAATGAAACCATCGTATCCAGCCTTGAGTGCCACAATAAAAACAACGAAGGGTGACATAGCGGTGAAGCTCTTCCCCGATCAGGCCCCGCTTACGGTATTGAGCTTCGTGAACCTGTCCAGACGGGGCTTTTACGACAACCTGACATTCCACAGGGTGATCCGCGGGTTCGTGATCCAGGGCGGCTGCCCCCTCGGCACGGGCACGGGCGGCCCCGGCTACCGCTTCAAGGACGAGTTCTCGCCCGATCTCAGGCACAACAAACCGGGGATCCTTTCCATGGACAACGCCGGACCGAACACGAACGGAAGCCAGTTCTTTATCACCCACGTCCCGACGCCGCACCTCAATGACAGGCACTCTGTGTTCGGTGAGGTCAAGGATTCGAAAGATCAGGAGATCGTTGACAGCATAGCCGTGGGAGACAGAATAAACACCATCATCATCGAGGGTGATTATTCCCGGCTGGCCGAGGACCACAAGCAAGACCTGCAGAAGTGGAACGAAGTCCTCGACAAAAAATAGGCCCTCTCCCTATCTGCAGAGCATTGTGAAATATTGTGAAAGTTG
>JAAYAK010000186.1 GCA_012719415.1 Syntrophorhabdus sp. | reverse complement strand
GCATACGGGGCCGTCGGGCGTGTTCTTGAACTCACGGGCGATGTCCATGAGGGGTTTGAAGGCGAAACCCCGCTTCCCGGCCTCTGCGAGAAAAGCATCGAGGAACCCGCTCCAGCGCTTGCCTTCGAGTTCGGTGTGGACCGTCAGAACATTGAGGCCATCGGCCAGGAGGCCGAGGTAATGGTCGACGAGGGTCTTTTCCTCGGCGCTTACGACCCCGATGACTTCATCCAGGGTTGGAAGGGTCGTCGGGATCTGGACTATCGAGAACCGGATCCCACCCATTTCCGGATAGAAGGGGCACAGACCCCGGGTGTCGCTGGAATACACCAATCCCTTTTCCTCGAAGACCTTGAGCACGAAGGGGTTTATCATCCATCCCGGGGCTGCGAAGGAACGGGCCTCCTCTCCGACGACCATCCGGTAGACGGTGAGCAGCCGGTCGACCTCCCGGCGGGTCTCTGCTTCGTCAAAATGCTTGATGGAATCGTGCCAGCGGACATGGTCATGGCCGTGTATGCCCAGTTCATGACCGCCATCGAGGATCCTCCTGATGAGGGTTATGTTTCCGCGCGCGATCTGGGGCCCCGGCAGGACGAGGCCGTACATGAGGGTTTTCACGCCGTAGGTGCTCAGAACCCCCACACGGCCCGCCTTCTTGAGAAAACCCTTGCGGGTGAAGACCCTCTTTACGGTCCTGCCTGTGTTGTCCTTTCCCATGGGGACGAAGAAACTCGCCCTCACATCGTGGCGCCGGAATATGTCGAGAAGGACGGGCACGCCGTTGCGCATGCCCTGGAAGGTGTCCACATCGACCTTGATCCCTATGGTCCCGCTCAAAAGCGCCCTACCTGTCCGTCTCTCCGGGGAGGCTCGTTTCCAGGTAGTAGTCGAGCGTCTTCCTGAGGGCCGTGTCGAGATCCACGACGGGTTCCCAGCCGAGGATCTCTCTCGCCTTCGCTATGGAGGGGACCCTGCGGTCGATATCCTGGTAGCCCTCGCCATAGAAATCCCGGGAGTAGACCTCGATGATCTCGGAGTGTCTCGTGTAGTGCTTTGTCCTCGCATCCTCCGTGAACATCGTCTTCAGCTTGATGGCAAGGTCTTTCACGGTCGCCTCGTTCAGCGGGTTGCCGATGTTGAAGATCTGGCCGTTGCAGCGGTCTTCTTTGTTCTCTATGATCCTCATGAGGCACGCGATGCCGTCATCGATATAGGTGAAGCACCGTTTCTGCGAACCTCCATCCACGAGCCGGATGGGTTCGGCAAGAAAGAGGCTGCTGATGAACTGCGTCACCACCCGGGAGCTTCCCTCTTTTTCCGGGTCCGTGGTCAATTCGTCAAGCTTGGGACCTATCCAGTTGAAGGGTCGGAAGAGGGTGAACCTGAGGCCGTGCTGAAAACCATACGCCCAGATGACCCTGTCGAGAAGCTGCTTCGACGCGCTGTAGATCCATCGCTGCTTGTTGATGGGACCGAGGACAAGGGGACTGCCGTCCTCGGTGAACTCCGTGTCGGGGGACATCCCGTACACCTCCGAGGTGGATGGGAAGAGGAGTCTCTTGCCGTACTTGACGCAGAGACGGACGACCTTGAGGTTCTCCTCGAAATCGAGTTCAAAGACGCGAAGAGGCTCCCTCACGTATGTCATTGGTGTCGCGATGGCCACGAGGGGCATGACGACGTCGCACTTCTTGACGTGGTATTCTATCCATTCCCTGTTTATCGAGATGTCGCCTTCAACGTAGTGGAAGCGTTCATGGCCGAGACACTCGCCAAGCTTGTCGTTGCGAATGTCCAGTCCGTAGATCTCCCAATCCGTTTCGTTGAGCACGTGTTCCGCGAGGGCATTGCCGATGAATCCGTTCACTCCGAGCACCAAGAGTCTCAAGGGTGACCTCCTAGAATTTTGTTTTTCAAGACACGGGAAGACACCAGTTCGACGGCGTCCATCTCCTGCTCACCTTCGACCTGGGCCAGGACGAGGCGCAGGGAACCCGAACCGGTCCGCACGAGAAGAGGGTCCTCCGATATCACCATCCCCGGGGGGACGTCCCGTGGAGAGACATTCTCGGGGTATGCCTTCCAGATAAAGAGCTTTTCCCCGTCAAGGTAGGTGAAGGCCCCCGGGTAGGGATGGGTCACCGCGCGGGTGAGGTTGTATATGGACAGTGAATCCTTCGTCCAGTCGATGAGACCGTCCTCGGGCTTGCGGCCCCCGAAATAGGAGGACGGTCCCGCCTGCACCCTTCTCGTGAAGGTCCCGGCCTGAAGACCTGGCAGGACATCCTGCATCAACTCCCGCGCAGCTCCGACGAGCTTCATGTACACAGAGAAGACGTCGTCTTCGAAGGCGATGGGAACCTCTTTCTGCGCGACGATATCGCCCGCGTCCGGTTTTTCCACCATGAAATGAAGGGTCACGCCCGTGCGCTCCTCGCCTGCTATGAGGACCCAGTTGACGGGACAGCGGCCGCGGTATTGCGGAAGAAGGGAACCGTGAAGGTTGAAGGCGCCGATGCGCGGTATGTCCAGGATGGCCTTCGGGATCATCTTGCGGTAGTAGAAGGAGAACACTATGTCCGGGCGCATATCGCGGATGAGGGCGATCCACCTCTCCTCGTTCAGGCTCTCCGGCATGTATACGGGAATTCCATACTCCCGCGCGAGCTCCACGGGTCTGCGGAACCAGATCTCTTCGCCGGGGTCGTCATCATGGGTGAAAAGACAGGCGACGTCGGCACCGGTGCCAAGGAGCTCTTCCAGACAGACGTAGCCGATCTCCTGGTATGCGAATACGACAGCTCTCACATGTATTCCTTCTTGATGATGTACCGTGGGCGCCGCCTCACTTCCTGGTATATCCGGCCGACGTACTCGCCGATGACCCCCAGGGCGAAGATCTGTATGCCTATGAAGAAGAAGAGCACGCCGAAGAGGGTGAAGGTTCCCTCCCCCTCAGGGCCTATGAGGAGCCGCCGCACCATGAGGAAAATGGCGAAGGCAAGGCCGAGAAAGGCGATGACCACACCGAGCATGCTGATGAACTGTATGGGCAGGAGAGAAAAGTTCGTCATGAGGTCGAAATTGAGCCTGAATAGCTTGAAGGGACTGTACTTGGAGGTCCCTTTCTTCCTTTCCTCGTGACCGACCTCTATCTCGGTTATCCTCTTGGCAAAGGTGTTGGCAAGCGCCGGGATGAAGCTGGACGATTCGGGGCACATGTTCATGTAGTCGACGATATTGCGCCGGTAAGCCCTGAGCATACAGCCATAGTCCCTGAGACGGACACCGACGAGCTTTGCCGTGATCCTGTTGACTATGTAGGAAGGCAACTTGCGGAAGAGTGAATCCTTCCTCTGTTTCCGGTACGTGGCGACGACCTCGTAGCCCTCTTCCGCCTTGGCCACGAGCCTCGGGATCTCCTCGGGCGGGTTCTGCAGGTCGGCGTCGATGGTCACGACGATCTCGCCCCGGGCAAAATCGAAACCGGCGAAAAGGGCCATATGCTGACCGTAATTCCTGTTGAACTCTATGACCTTGATCCGTCCGTCCTCGCGATGGAAGGCCTCGAGGATCTCCTCCGTCCGGTCCGTGCTCCCGTCGTTTATATAGATGATCTCGTAGGGTCTGTGAATGGCCGCCAGGGCGTCGCGGAGCCGTTCGTTCAGTTCCGGAAGCGACTCCTCTTCGTTCAGAACGGGGACAAGCACGGACACATAGGGCTTCTCATCCATTTTTCCTCACATAGAAGATATAGTGCTCCTTCTCGTACTTCACCCTTTTCACGGGCACGAAGGACTTCTCCAGAGTCTCCCTGAGATGCATTGTGGGTTTCTCTTCGACAATGAGTAGTATATCACTTTCGTCTTCTTTTATCTCCTTAATATCGCTCAGGGCTTTGACGGGTTTCCCCACGTAGAATATGATGCCGGCGGAGTTGAAACCATAGGTGTATATCCTCTTCGTTCGTCCGTCATCGCCGAGGGCGTCCGTGATGAGGGTCAGGGACTTCGACGTCCTGTCGACGAGGGGCATGTAGTAGGCGCCGTAGAAAAAACCGGTGAAAACAAGAAAGAAGAGGAAAAAGGCCAGGGCGAAGTGCCTGTTCCTCTTGAAAAGCATGACGAGAAAACCGCATGCCGCGAGAAACAGCACGGCAAGATAGACATACAGGGACAGCGGCCCGTCCCTGAAGACCGCCACATCCTCCTCGGGCAGCACGTACATGGCGATGACGGCACCGACGGGTATGAGAGCGAGCAGCACCGCCAGTGCTTTGAGGACGGTGTTCGTCCAACCCCTTTCGACGAGGCCGTCCCAGGCGTCCCTGATGTAAAGCCCGGTGAGAAGCGCGAGTGCCGGATAGGCGGAGAGAAGATAGATCGCCCTCTTGCTCTGGGACAGCTCGAAGAAAAGGAAGATGAGCACGAACCAGAGGAGGGGAAGAACATAGCGCCGTTTCCAGGCCCCGAAAAGGGCAAAGGGAAGGAAGAGGCTCCAGGGCATGAAATTGAAGAAAAGTTTATGAAAGTAATACCAGGGCGATTCCAGGTGGTCGAAGGCATTCGTGTAGCGGGTCACGTTCTGATGAAGGATGAACTCCCTGATGTAGCTCTCGCCGGCGGCAAGGAACCACACGGAGGCGATGGCGGTTGCAAGGACAGAGCCGAGCACCAGGGGAACTATGTAGCGGCGGAGGCTCTTCTTGAACACGAGATAGACGAACACGACCCCGACGGGTATGACAAGTCCTGCCGGTCCCTTCGTGAGTATCGCGAAAGCGCCGGGGATGAAGGAAAGGGCAAAGTTGAGACGCTTGCCCTTCTCCAGTGAGACAAAGGCCAGGTAGATGGCAAGACCGATGAAAAAGGCAAAGGTCATGTCCATCACTGATTCCCTGGCGTTGGAGAGGAACTGGTAATTGGTCGCGAGAACAAGCCCCGAGAAGAAACCCGCGCGTTCGTCGCCGAGCCTGCACCCCAGGAGAAAGGTCATCACCACGGTAAGGAGCGCCGCCAGCGCGGAGGGCGCCCGGGAGGCAAATTCATCGACCGAGCCGCATGCCTTCGCCGCGGCGATGATCATCCATGAATAGAATGGCGGCTTCTCCAGGTACGGGATACCGTTGAGGTAGGGCCTGATATAGTCCCCCCTGTCCATCATCTCCCGTGCCATGATGGCCTGACGCGGTTCATCGGGGTCCCACAGGGAGGTGGTCCCGAGATTGAAAAAAAAGAGGATGCCCGCGAGAATGATAAGCGCTGTAAGTCGTATTTTCATTATCTTTCGCTTCGAAACACTACAACCATGTCAAAATACAGGAAGTTTTATATGCCAATACGGGACATTTTTCAACATTTCTTTGCCGCCGGGAACCTTCATTCTCGATAGATGCAATCATTTCAGGGCATTCCCGCCCTTTCCACTCTCGTTCGACACCGGTCCCAGACGCGTATACAACAAGGAGAACTGGAAAACAACTCCTGCTTCATGTACAATGGAAATATCTGAATCCAGGCACGACATGAGGGCGGCCTCACCGGCCGCAGGGCAGCGGGTATCGTGAGGCACGAAGGCAAGAAGGTCCGGCGAACGTGAGGCAGGCCGGCCAACGTTTATGATGATCAGGGAGAAGAACATGAAAAGAGCGGCG
>JAAYAK010000185.1 GCA_012719415.1 Syntrophorhabdus sp. | reverse complement strand
TTCTGCCTCTCACCCTCATACTTCACGGGGACGATCTCCCTGGCAAGAAAATGCATCTTATACCGGGTCCTGAGGAAGTCCTCCATGCCGGCGTGGGCGTAGACCCTGCACCCCGGGTCTTCCTTGAGTTCCCGGAAGAGAAAATCCCAGGGCCTTCTCTCTCCCTTGAGGACGAAATCGATGGTGCCCAGCTTTTCGAAGTAACCAGGGGGCAGCTCCGCCGTGGGATACCTGTTCATGAGACAGATCGCCTCCGACCTGGCAACGGTGGAGATAAGCGCCGTGACGAGGGCTTCGCCCACGTCCCCCCTTCCCTCTTCGACGAAGACGTAGGGACCGTAGCATTCGATCGTCGAAGCCCCGGTGCTGCGCCATGCCATGCCTCCCGCCATCCTCCCCTTCCTGTCCGTGGCGGTCAGGACACCATACTCGCCGCTGGCGACCATGTCGACGACCTTGCCCGGATAGCGGAGATCCTGGGGATAGAAGAACGGGTCATACCGGCCCGCGATGGACCGGACGAACATCTTCAGGTCCTCAACATCGGGGGGACCGTACGAGAGGCCTTCCCTGTCGGGAGCTTCCTCGCTCTTCCACGGCTCCACCTCGGGATAGGTCTTTTCTTTTATCAGGTCTATCCCTGTTCCCATGAGGGCGTCGTGGAATATGGACATCCTGTCCACGGAACGCGACGCGATGAGAAGGCCCATTTCATCAAACCCTTCCTCATCGGGTGAGATATTCGCCGTGAGATTGAAGGCGCGGGGGTCGAAGTCGATGTTGTCGAAGGCAAACCGCAGGAGGGCGTAGTAGAAACCGTTCTCCATGGTGAGGGTGACAGGTCTTACCTCGCCGGTCATACCACACAGATAAGAGAACATCTCCTCGGAAGCCAGCGTCAGTTTCAACGCGTCCCTGTCCTCGAGGCCGAATATCCGGGATGACGACTCAGTGAAGGAAAGAACGAGAGGAAGGAACTTCATGTCCGTTCCGACGGATAGAACGATGTCTGCTTTCCGGTCCTGCATTGCCACCCCCAGCGGCGTTATCGAGACGTGTCCCGCGACAACCTTATCGTTTATATCAGGAATGCACCCTTTCCTGCAACCTCTTGTTCAAGGGAAACAAGAATAACCAATGACCAAATTCTGTTCCTTTCCTCTTTCGCTTCAATTCTGTTAGAATGTGGCCCATGACCATTCCCTTTCTCCCCACGACCCGGGCCGAGATGAAGGACCGCGGATGGGACGGCCTCGATGTCGTTCTCGTGACCGGCGACGCCTACGTGGACCATCCTTCCTACGGGGCCGCCGTCATCGGGCGTGTCCTCGAAGCGGCGGGCTTTCGTGTCGGCTTCATAGCCCAGCCGGATCTGAGGACCACGCGCGATCTCAGCCGCCTTGGCAGACCCCGGCTCTTCTTCGGGATCACCGCCGGAAACATGGACTCCATGGTCGCCAACTACACCGCGCACAAGCGCCCGCGGCTGAGCGATGACTACTCACCCGGAGGAAGACCGGGGCTGCGTCCCGACCACGCGGTGATCGTCTACGCCAACAAGGTCCGTGAAGCGTTCAAAGACGTCCCCATCGTGCTCGGCGGCATAGAGGCAAGCCTGCGCAGGTTCGCCCACTACGATTGGTGGAAGAACGAGGTCCGGCGCTCCATACTCCTCGACAGCAGGGCGGACATCCTCGTGTACGGCATGGGAGAGGCGCAGGTGGTCGAGATAGCCCGGAGG
>JAAYAK010000184.1 GCA_012719415.1 Syntrophorhabdus sp. | reverse complement strand
GGCCGCGTTCGCCCGGTCCGCGCTCAGTTCCCAGTTTGTATAATCGGGGTTCACGTAGGGACGCGCGTCCGTGTAGCCCTCGATCATGACCTTGTTCTTGAGGTGCCCCACCTCGATGGCGACGAGTCTGAGGAGCTTCACCGTCTCCGGTTTCAACTTCGCGCTGCCGACATCGAAGAAGAGGCCGGTGGAGTTCTCAAGGAGTTCGATGCGCAGACCCTCCCTGGTCACGGTGATCTCTATCTTGTCTATGAACTTCTCAAACTCAGGATTGGACCTGATCTCCGTTTCCAGTTTCTTTGCCTCGGCCTTCAGTTTTTCGATCTCCGATGAGACGTCCGTCGTGGGATTTGGCGCCGAACCCGTGGAGCCCTGGAGGACACTTCCTCCGCGGCCGCTCTCGAAAACCCCGGGGTCCTTGAAGTAGGCTGATACCGCCTGTTTGACGGCGTCACTCTGCCCCACGATCCAGAGCACGATGAAGAGGGCCATCATCGCGGTGACAAAGTCCGCGTAGGCCACCTTCCATGCCCCGCCGTGGTGTCCCCCGTGTCCTCTCTTCTTCTTGACTATGATCCTTACGGGAGTCTGGTGGTCGTCCATCGTTACTTGACCCCTTTCACGAAGGATTCCATCTCCTGGAAAGAAGGGCGGTAATCGTTGGGAATGGACCTTCGCGCGAATTCCACCGAGACTATCGGGTTGAACCCCTTGGCGAGGGAGATGATGCCCGATTTGATGGCTTCATAGACCTTCGATTCCTCCTCCGCCGCAAGGTCGAGGTTCGTGGCCATGGGCTGGATGAATCCGTATGAGAGGAAGATACCGAGAAAGGTGCCGACGAGGGCGACGGCCACCTTGTGACCGATCTCTTCCGGCGGTCCACCAATGGCCTGCATGGTGATGACGATACCGAGGACGGCGGCTACGATACCGAGGCCCGGCATGGAATCGCCTATCTTTTGCAGGATCATGCCCGGCTGCGAGCCTTCCTGGTGGTGTGTTTCGATATCGAGGTCCATGAGGCTCTCGATGTCATGAGGGGCGATCCCCCCGAGAACGATAAGCCTGAAGGTGTCGGTCATGAAGGAGATGATATGGTGATGCCGCGTGATGTTGGGGTACTTGGTGAATATCTTGCTCTGATCGGGGTGCTCGATATGGGATTCGAGGGCGATGAGGCCGTCTTTGCGGGTCACCTGGAAGATCTCGTACATGAGTCTCAGGAGGTCGAGATAGAGATCGCGGTTGACGGCTCCTCCTTTGAGAGAGGCCATCACCCTGGCGATGATCTTCATGAGGAGCTTCTTGGGGGCCGAAATCACCATCGCCCCCAGGGCTGCCCCGCCTATGATGAGGAACTCGACGGGCTGCACGATGAGCTTCAAGGGTCCGCCCTCCAGGACGAAACCCCCGAACACCGCACCCAGGACCACAATAGCACCGATAATGACAAACATAGTCAGTTTTGCGCCCTCTTGGGTCCCCTTGCCTTCAGAGGACCGGAGGGGCCCTTTGCCCTCCGCGGACCGGTACACTGATAGTATTCCGTGCCCTGTTCCGTATGGAGGTTATCGGACGAGGAAGGGAAAAGATTAAGATAGGGTTTTAAGTTTTAGGTTTTAAGTTTTAAGTGAAAGACCAGGGTAAACAGAATAGCGGGATGCTCCTGTATTTCAAGGGAAGAAAGCCGGTTTTTTTCTGTTTTCAACCTAAAACTTAAAACCTAAAACTTAAAACCCTATCTATCCCAATTCGTTGTAGACGATCTTTCCGTCGACCATGGTGAAGAGGTTCCTGCCGCGCAGCGTCATGCCGTGGAAGGGGGTGTTCTTTCCCTTCGAGGCGAAGGACTTTCTGTCGACCGTCCATTCCATATCGGGGTCGAAGACGATGATATCGGCCGGGGCTCCTTCGCTTATGACGCCGGCCTCGAGGCCCAGCAATTTCGCCGGATTGGCGGTCATCTTCATGAGAAGGCCCTTCAGGTCGAGGATGTCCTCCCGGACGAGGCCCAGCGACAGCGCAAGGGCCGTCTCGAAGCCCGAGATACCGAAGGTCGCCAGGTCGAACTCGACATCCTTGGAGGTGAATTCGTGAGGCGCGTGGTCGGTGGCGATGATATCGATGGTCCCCTTGCGGAGCCCTTCCTTGATGGCATTGACGTCGTCCTGAGACCTCAAGGGAGGATTCACCTTCGTGTTCGTGTCATAGGTGAGGGTTGCCTCATCGGTGAGCGTGAAATAATGGGGGCACGTGTCGCAGGTGATCTTCCTGAACCTCCGCTTCGCGCGCTCGATGATCTCCACGCTGCCCGCCGTCGAGATGTGGGTGAGGTGGATCGGCGCGT
>JAAYAK010000183.1 GCA_012719415.1 Syntrophorhabdus sp. | reverse complement strand
TCGGGCTGATGGATGTTTCCCCTCATGCTCCAAAAAAGACCGATACTGTAATATTTAAGGACGTGCCCTGTTCCCCGCCCTATTTCTTCCGGAATGTGAACGAGAATTTCTGCCCGGTGCGAACTCCGGCACCGTCTCCTCCCCTGAGCACCCTCTGATTTACTCTTACAAGGGGTGGATTGGGGTCGAATCTTTATCTGTGACAAATCTATTCACCTGTTGGTCGCGTACTCAGGAATGACGGTTTAACCCCAATGACCACCTGCGGCATTTTATTGATACTCGATCACAGCTGCAATTGCTGCCGTAATCTCTTCCATTGCTGTTGATGAGATGCTTCCCAGTTTCTTCGCCAGTCTTTCTGTCGAAACGCTTCTTGCTTGAAGAGTGTCGGCGGCGGATGTTCCGTCGACACCGACCCATACATCTCCGCGCGAAGCGATCTTAATGCTCAACGATCTCTCCCGTCTCCAGATCGTCCGCCCTCTCCTGCCCGTACTCCGCGGCGATCTCTCTGGCCTGTTTGGCCATAATCTTTCTGCGCTCTTCCAGGGGTAGCTTCAGGAATGCCTGACGCTCAATGAGGGTGATGGGTTCCCGTGTCTCGACCGCCCTGCCTTGTTTGTCATCCTTCCATTTCTTCGACTGGCAGTATCTGCTTTCCATGGCGGACTGCAAGGATGGAAACTCTGATCTTCTCTATCCGGTATATTATTCGGTAGTTGCCGTGTATCAGTTCTCTTATGCTCTGATCGCCGGTCTCCGGGAGAGGGCGGCCACTCTGCGGGAATGTCTTGAGGCGGCCCACTTTGTTGAAGATGGTCTTAACCCACTTTTCCGCTGCGGAGGGATTATCGCGTGCTATGTACTGCGCTATCTCGGAAACCCTCTCGACTGCAAGGGGGGACCAGAGGACCTTCACCTCTTGATCCGTTTCAGCACGGCGGCCATCGCGTCATCGTGCTCGATCCCCTTACCGTCCTCTATCTGGCCGATCGATGCGTGGACATCCTGAAGCAGCTCTATCCTCTCCTGCATCGCCTCGTATTCCCCCGCGTCCAGCAACACCGCCACTCCCTTCCCGTGCTGCGTGATAATGAGGGGTCTCTTGGTTGTGCGGACCTGCTTCAAGAAAGAAGCGATCCCTGTCCTGAACTCGGACATCGGCCGGATGTCCTCATTGACCTTGAGCCTTTTCATACTCCACCTCACATAAAGTGTGTACAGTATAGCGTACAAAAGACTTTCAGGCAACCGTGTTTGGACTATCGAACACGCAAATTCTGAAACTGTCTTTTCCGGTCACAGCGTCTTCAGGAACCGCTCTATCTCTTCCTTGTGCCTGGCCACGTAGGCACAACTCGGTTCTTCACCGCATTTCCTGCATTTGAGGTCGTACGCGGAATTCACGGTCCCGCACCGCGGACAGGTGTAGTTATCGCCCATCTCCCGTAACCACATCTTATACCCGACGGCTCCGATCCGTTCCAGATCGTCCCAGAGTTCCATCCGATGAGGTCTTTCAGATTGAAACCGTCTAAGGTCATCGCAGGGGTACTCCGCGCATTCGATGCAGAAATCGATCCCCCGACGGGCCGCGCAGACGCACATCGTGCATACCGTACAGTAAGGCCCTCGCTTTTCCGACCGGCATCCGCAACACCTGGCCGCTTCTTCCGAAACCTGATACCGTGCCGCTATTCCCTTAAGCCTTTCCGGGTCTTCCTTCGTGGCAATGAACAGGGAACAGGCCTCGCAATAAAGACCGCATACAGCGGCCAGTTGCTTGTCGAACTCGCCGGGATCGATTTCCTTTCCTTGCATAGCACCTCCTCGTCGTTTGCTGATTACTGGAATGTTATTATCCCTTTACCGGACAAGTCAATATGCAATCGAGATTCGTTGGCTTGATTCCCGGCCGTTCTCAAGGGCGAGGTACGTTGCGCTGGGCCTGTAGCGCTTCGTGTCGTATCTGTTCATCCTCCAGCTGAGGGCCGCTATCGACGTGCCGGCCCGGCCAGGGGGGCAGATCGTCCCATTGAGCTCATAGTTCGTGGTTTTTCTATTGCACAAAAGCACGGATTTCGATAAGAGATTAGGAAACAAAGCAGGGTGAGTGTATGCAGGGTTTTCTTGATCGAGGCAGGGGACATCCTATGTTCCTCCTGTCAACTCCAAAATTTATATCCAGTAATACCAACACCTGAGAGATAACCGCGCTTTTTTCAGCGCACTTCACCTCTCGGAAGTTCGTTACTGAACCCCTGCCTTCTCATCTCCGGCGGTCTGTCTCACCGCATAAGCAAACCCGCACCTCATCGTTATCAGTATCCGGTGTTCCCTTTACCGGGACACCCATCATCCCTTATACAGGTTGCATGGTTTCAGTGAGAGGCCCATGATTGTCCCCCGCGGGGTCTGCGCATCCCCTACGTTCGTTAAGCGGGCTCTCCCGCCACCTGTTATCGGATGATCTATGCCGTCAGGTATCCCGGATCGAACACCTCCCTCTTCTTCATGAGGGCCCAGGCGATGACAAGCATCTTGGCGGCAAGCTTCACCCGCATCTTTGTCGCGATGCCCCTTTCCCTCTGCCTGCCCTCGATCTTTGCCGTATAGTACCTGATGAAGTGCCCGTTCCTCAGCGATGCGGAGAAGGCCGCCTGGTAGAGGGCGTACCTCAGGTCCGCCTTGCCCCTCTTCGAGATGACGGGGACGGAGTCGGTCCTCTTCCCCGTGCGGTCGGCGCTTAGGTCATACCCCGCCGTCTTGAGCACCTGCCTCCCGTTCTCGAAGCGATGGGGGTCGCCTATCGCCCCGATGACCATGGAGGAGACGACAGGACCGAACCCGGGTATGCTCATGAGACAGGGATACTCGGGGAGATCCTTCGCCACCTCCTCGATCTTTTTGTCCGTGTCGTCTATCATTGCCTGGATGGCACGCAGTCCCTCCGAAAGCATCCCCGCCTCGAAGGCCACCGACCCGTCGGGGGTGCAGCCGATGGATGATCCCGCCTTGCCATGTATCTCCCTGAGCCGCATCATCTGCCTTTCTCCCCCGTTGCGTGACCCGACGAGGGAGATGAGGCCGGCCGGCGCAAGGGATGCGATCTTCCCGGGATCGAGGAGGTCCCTGACTATCCTCGGTCCCTCTCCGTACCCGTAGTAGGGGTCGAACTCGGGGAAGTACTGGGCGATGAGGTGGTTGCGTATCCTCACCCTGTACGCCTGCTCGTTCTTCCTCAGCCTTCGCCTGAGGGACAGCAAAGAGCGTATCTGCCGTATCTGCGGGGAGGGAAGCTCGTAGAAGAGGCACTTACCCTGGGAGATGAGGTCCGCCACGTTGGCGGCATCCTTGGTGTCGTGCTTGTCCCACCGCCCGTCGATGAGCTCCCTGTTGTTCTTCACGGCATTCCCGGAGACGAGGACGGTCATGTGTCCGTTACGGATCAGATACTCGCCGAGGGGCTTGTGATAGTCGGCGGTGGGCTCCATGCCGAACACCGTGTTCTCGAGCATCTTCTGTCTCCCCAGTACCTGTGCGTGAAAGAGGAGCTTCTCAAAACCCTCCCTGGTATTGTCGAAGACCAGACCCCGCTTCAGTGTCCTGCCCCCGGAGGTGCCGAGGAAGGCGTTGTGGCGCTCCTTGGCGACATCGATCCCGACGACCAGGTAGTCCCCTGACTCTCTGATGCGCCCTTTCATTTGACGGAACTCGGCAAGTCTGCTACGCTCATCCATGGGAAACCCTCCTTGATGATTAGAGATTTGAGTTTGGTCGTGCTTACTCTACATCTCTAACAGGAGGTTTCCCTTTTTCAAAGGGATATATAACGTTCGTTAATAAGTAAATAACTCAGCCTCCAGACTCCCTTCGTCTTAAATTTCAGTGTATTGCAGGAGGACAGGCGCATCGCTGAGAGCAAGGGATCGAAGCTTGCTTCAAAAAGCTATTTACCTATCAACGAACGTCCCCGAGTTGCTTTTGTAGTAATGGTGGATGCAACCAAAACAGTCATGCTGTAGACTTGTAGGTGCTATACGTAGCATATCCTGCTTTTCCTCGTGATATTGGTTAGTTACACCGTGTTTTCCTTTGCCCGTTTTTTGGGCGGTTCAAGTTCATTTTTCTCCATTGAATTCCAACCAAGATTATCGGAGAATCATTTTATGGCCGGGGAAACAACAGAAAATTAGGGGGTCACCAATGTCCCTGGTTTGAGATCAATAATTGGGCCAACGTTTTTCCCTTGAAATAGATCATCATAGTAAGGAGAGGATTTATGCTGATGATGATAGCAATCCTTTTGGCGTACATTGCTCTTTGGGTCGGCTTCCTAATACCCACCGGGATTAACCTTGCGCTGGCCTATCTTGCCGTGAAGAGGTTCCGTCTTAGCGTATATTCCAAGATTCTGTTATTTATAATAAGTTCTCTTTTCCTTTCGCTGAATTTAATGCTCCCCGGTCTTTTATCGGATGTCTATTTTCATAAAACGAATGGGAAGCAGGTATCGATAAATCGGAAGATAGTTGTAACTAATAAAGAGCCGGTTTCTTTGATAACGAAAAATATCGATCAAATAGAGTACAGGGCGTACCCACTATCGACATTCGGTATCGTAATTGATTTTTTGGTACATGGTCTTTTTATCGAGCTTCCAGGAACTGCAAAGCAAAGCGCAGAAAAGCATCTTCTTAATAAAGGGGCTTTGGTCAGAAAAGACAACAGCGCACAAACAAAGATAGTCGTTGATGCTCGCGATAATGGTTATACGATTGAAGTTAATGCGTCCGTATGGTCGGGCGGCGAAGAGACAGCACACTACAGGAACAGGTTTAGGAAGGCATATTATTTAGAGAATCATGGGGATTTGTTGCGCTACAAAGAAAAATACGGTGTCGGCGAATCCCTAAAGAAATCATTTTTGGCACTGCTCCAAGATACTTTCTGGACCAAGATACTGGCCAGATGTTTTCGTTTTTACCACAGCCCCTCTCTAAGCGAGTTTATTGATCAATCTATAGAAGTCAGAGTGCCCATAGTTGAAGAAGAAACGTTGATTGCTACTGTGGATAAAACAGATAAGATTGAAGAAGATTATCACGAAAAGGGTTACGATGATTATAGTAATGAACCGGTACGGAGCTGCATGTGCGGACAAGGGACTGAAGTAAAAATGTTATTCCCATATGATAATCATCTTTCGTTTCTATCAGAAAGTGGGAAACGTGAAGTATTTTTTAGGCGTGCGTTCCCAAAGATTAAAGAGACTTCCGACTGGTATCACTACTACGTTTTGAGGATTATTTGCCTTGATGACGAGGTTGTCGTTGTTGGTATGGTGGGCCGACATGGCAAGGGGCCATTTTATTGTCCTACATGTGGTACAAAAAAAAGATCTGGAGATGATTATGTGTTTAGTCTGACACGATATTCCCCCGCAGGCGATCTGCTCAATTCCTATATCTTAGACATGCCCAAAATCGAATGGCAACCGGAGGTTTTTCGACCACCGGTCATTGACTTTGTAAAACTTTCTAACTCCTATGCATTCACTTTACTGGATCGTAACAGGAAGGGTCAAGTAGATACCCGCTATAGGGTTTCCGTTAAAATGGACAAAAAAACAAAGCGTTAATGAACCATTGACATTGTTATTTGTCTTTAGGTCGTAATTGAGTAATTTAGCGACAATCAATCGAGGTGCTGCATAACAGCAGTGAGTCAACTTTGGGGACGCCCTTCACATTTTCACATTCTCTTTTCTAGATAACGTAAAATATCTTTCTCCCTTGAAAATGTCAATAACCGTCGCGCCTCTTTTCGGATTCTCAGATTCCATGTTTACACGATGTCCCTTTGATCTTCCACGGGAATTGGGGTCACATCTCTGTCTTTGACAAATCTATCCACCTGCTGGTCACACATCAATGAAAATTCAAGAATAAATGAGAACACCGCGATCTCTCCGGTGAAGGAGTGGGAATTGTGGTCAGGTCCTGCAATACGACAGGGCAGCCTCGGGGCCTTCGGATTTTCACGTTGTTCTTTCTTACAGGTAACCCCGGGGATCCGTTAACGGGTATTTCCGGATATATCCGATTATGGTTGATTATGTCTGTTGGACAGCGTTAAGGCGTTCTCGCGGTTACAGCTTTCTGTATCTCGTTGCCCTGCCCATTCCAATCCTTTCGATCTTCTTGAGGGTAACGAGTCTCTTGAGGGCCTGGAGCACCGTTGGTCTTGCCATATTGGTATCCCGGCAGATCTCAAGAGGCGATGCTTCGGGCACCTTCTGCAAGTAGCTCCATACCTCCTGTTGTTTCGGAGAGAAAAGCTTCTCCACATCCTCGCTTTCGAGCAATCTAATGGCCATCTCGGATTGTGCGAGCAGGATGTCGAGGAAGAAATTGAGCCAGGGAAAAACATTCTCGGTCTTTTTCCCGAAGGTCTTCTGGCTTTTGACGAGCGCCAGATAATAGTTGTTCTTATTGTCTTCCACCAGTTTCTCATGAGAGACATAGGGCACGAAAGCATACCCTTCCTTGAGGAGGAGCAGGTTTGTGAGAATCCGTGAGACTCTTCCATTGCCGTCCTGGAAAGGGTGGATCTTGAGGAACTCCACCAGGAAGTTGCCGATTATGAGAAGGGGGTGGTGTTTCCTCTCTTCGAGGGCCTGCCCCGCCCAATCCATAAGCTCCTGCATTTCCTTGGGCGCAAGGAAGGCTTTGGTCGGTTCAAATACGATGCCGATGCTCTTCCCGTTTTGATCGAACATCTCGACCGTGTTTTCCGTTTTCTTGTAATCTCCGCGATGCCTTTGGTCCTTGCCCACGTACTTGAGCAGCTGGTTGTGAAAGTGTTTGACCGTGTTCTCGCTGAACTTGATAGACTTCCAGGAATCGAACACGTTGTGAAGCAATTCGTAATATCCCTGCACTTCCTGCGAGTCCCTGTCGGTGAATTTCTTCGTGGTTACGCCCTGCATCAATTTCTCGATCTCACTGTCGGTGAGCTTCACTCCTTCAATGCGGGTGGAAGCCCCGGTAGAAGTGACCAGCACGGATCGCTTTAAGCGACCCAAGGTCTGCGGGTTAATTTGCAGCCCGCCAATCCAGCGCCCCTTGATCTCGTCGATCCTGGCTATCTTCGATAGAACCTCTGAGGGCAGGCGGGTCAGTCTTTTGTCAAAGCGGTTGGTCCCGGTCATAGAGTCTCTTGTGTATATAGTTAGCTATATCCGATTATATTCAATTGTATCTATTGTGTCAAGTTAGACCACTGGGGATTCGTTGGCTTAATCGACGGCGGGGGGCCCGGCGGCTCTCAAGGGCGAGGTACGTTGCGCTGGGCCTGTGGCGCTTCGTGTCGTATCTGTCCATCCTCCAGCTGAGGGCCGCTATCGACGTGCCGGCCCGGCCAGGGGGGCAGACCGTCCCATTGAGCTCATAGTTTGTGGTTTTTCTATTGCACAAAAGCAAGGATTTCGATAAGAGATTAGAAAAAAAACCAGGATGTGTCTATGCAGGGTTTTCTTGATCGTACGTTGCTTGTATTGGGGGATGAAGGGATCGAGGCGCTTTCGGCTCCCCTCATCGCCATTGCCGGCCTGGGGGGAGTGGGTGGAGGCACCTTCCTGAACCTTGTCCGCTCCGGGGCGAAGCGGTTTCGACTGGCCGAGAACGGCGTATTCGACCCCCCCGACATGAACCGTCAGGCCGCGGCCTTCGCGTCGACCCTGGCGCGGCCGAAGATCGAGGTGTACGAAGAGCTTGCCCGGGGCATCAACCCCGGGGTCGAGCTCGAACTCTTCCCTGAAGGGCTGCTCGCAGGCAATATCGAACGGTTCTTCGAGGGCAGCGACGTCTATGTCGGCGTCATCGATGTCGAAAAAGGCGCGGATGTCAAGTCGATGACCCCGGAGATGCTCAAACGCTTCAACGTCCCCCTCTTTTCAGCCATGGTGGTCGGCTTCGGCACGGTACTCGTCGCCCACCATCCGGAAGGCATGATGCCCGACGAGTTCTGGGGGCTGGTGAGGAAAAGGTCCTCCGGCGCGCGTTTCCCGTCCTTCCTGTCCCGCATGTTCGGATCGACCGTCGCTCGACGGATCGAGGATTCCTTCGCGGCTGGCGGGGGCCCGTCAACGAGCGTCGGCGGCGCCTTCGCGGGTGCGGTCCTCGCCTCCGAGGTTATGGCCTACCTTCTTCAGGGGACCGGCCTTGTCGACAGGAACGCCGTTTTTGCCCCCAGGTTCATGGTGGTCGACCCCATGGGACCGACCATGGAAGTGGTTGACGTTACGGCACACTGATCTGTTCGCCTGCTGACCGCGATCCATCTCGCCTCACAGGCGTCCCTATTCCGCGGCAGCCGCTGGCAACAAGATCTCGGGGCCCCGCGAGAACGAGGTTCCGGGGTTCACATGTTTACGCTTGACACGCTTCCGGAAGCACCCGAACCGCTGCCGATCCTTTGCTTTTGTCCGGTGTTCAGGGTTTTGTTGTTGCATATCCGCGGGAATATGCGGAAAATTAGGGTAAGCACGCGGTCGAGGACATCCGCAACAGTTCACGCGGCATTCCGATGGTCAGGCGAAGACAGGGACAGCGCGTCAGTGGTCGGTGCCCCGTTGGACCATGCCGGTTGAACAGGCCGGGTGCTGTATGAACTCAGGAGGCACCATGAGTGGAATCTTCGGGTTTATCGGCAGGGGGAACGGCTTCGCCGAGGTGAGGTCGGGGCTTGAAAACCTCTCCCACAGGGGGCAGGAGAGCTGGGGTATCGTCTCGGCCCTCAAGGATGGTTCTTTCCAGGAGGCGCGGGGGTTGGGATCGATCTTCCAGGCTTCGGGCCTCGGCCGGTCTTATTTCGGATCGGTGGCGATCGGCCAGGTCCGTTACCCCACGGCGGGAGAGACGAACGAGAGGAACAGCCAGCCCATCGTCGGAAGCTTCGGGAAAGAAAGGATCGCTGTCGTTCATAACGGACATATCCCCGGGTACAAACGCATGGTGGAGGAACTGGGAGGCCTCTTCCAGACAGAGACGGACACCGAGGTCATCCTGCAGGAGATCGCCCGGATGGAAGGCGAAGACCTGCTTGAGAGGATGGAGAAAACGCTGAGGTTCCTGGGCCGGCAAGCGGCCTTCAGCATCATCGTTCTTCATGACGGGCACCTCATCGCCGCCCGGGACCCCTTCGGGTTCAGAC
This sequence comes from Syntrophorhabdus sp., assembly GCA_012719415.1. Lineage (NCBI taxonomy): Bacteria > Pseudomonadati > Thermodesulfobacteriota > Syntrophorhabdia > Syntrophorhabdales > Syntrophorhabdaceae > Syntrophorhabdus > Syntrophorhabdus sp. The sequence goes on along the minus strand of JAAYAK010000183.1, from coordinate 10,885 downwards.
CCCTTTCCATTGCCAGAAGAGGCGAGGAAGGCGATTACGCCTGGGCGGTAGCCTCGGAGACATGCGCCTTTCACGGGCAGTTCGAGTGGATAGGCGATGTCGAGCCGGGACAAATGGTAGTCCTCGATGGGGAAAGCATGAAGACCGTCTCCTTCGCGGACCCCGACCCTCATCCCTGCATCGTCGAATGCCTTGATTACGCCTCCCCGGCGAGCCGGGTCTTCTCGAGGAGCTGCTACGAGTTCCGGGAGAAGATCGGCGCGGAACTGGCAAGGACGGAGACCGAGAAGGCCGACATCGTCGTGCCCATCCCGCGGGCCGCGATCGCTGCCGCCCTGGGATTCCACGACACCGCGGGAATCCCCTTCAAGGTGGCCATCAGCACCGTGGGAGAGATCGGCAGGGTATTCATAATCTCCAAGGAAAAGGACAGGTTCGCGCAGGTTGAGAGGAAGTTCCAGATCAATGGCGAACTGGTGAAAGGGAAGGAGGTCTTCCTCATCGATTCGCTCCTGGTCCGGGGTTCTACGGCCATGGTGCTGATCCCGAAACTGCGCGAGGCAGGGGCGACGAAGATCCATATGCGCCTGACGGCGCCACCACCGCGCTTCCCCTGTCACATGGGAATGGCGATGGCCAAGCCCGGGGAACTGCTGGCCGGCAACCGGGATGACGAGCAGCTGAGGAAACTCATAGGGGCGGACACCTTCAGATACATGACGATCGAGGAACTGAAGGAACTGATGGGGACGCAGTTCTGCGACGCCTGCTTTACCGGAAAGTATCCCTTTTCGGTGTGAAAAGGTCAGGGAAATGATCACAGGCAACGGTAACCACGGTCTGCAGGGTGACCGGCAAGAAGAGAGGCAGGGAATTCCCCCTGCCTCTCCTTATATTCGTTACGCCTGGCCGCCTCAGGCTTAGCCCCAGGACTTTTCCTTCGCCGCGGTGATGCCGGCGTTCCTTCCGAAGACGATGCAGTCGACCGTCGCGTTCCCGCCGACCCTGTTCGAGCCATGGACACCGCCTGTGACCTCGCCCGCCGCGTAGAGCCGCGCGATGATCTTGTTCTCCCTGTCTATCACCTGGCACGTGGTCCCTTTTGTCTGTACGCCTCCCATCGTGTGATGCACGCCGGCCTGCGTCGGGCTCGCGTAGAAGGGGCCGACACTGACGGGTTTGAGGTTCTGCGGCTTCTTGCCGAACTCTTCGTCTTTGCCTTTCTTAACGCTCTCGTTATACTTCGCGACGGATTCGAGGAAGGCCTTCTCCGGCACCTGGAGCTTGGCGTTCAGGACCTTCGCAAGCTCTTCGAGCGTGTTCGCGCGGAAGGCGAGACCATCCTTGATGATCTCCTCCGTCATCTTGGGGTTGAACCTCTTCGCGCACTGTTCATCGGCAACCCAGAGGAGCACCTTGTTCTTCTGCTTGAGGACGGCCTCGGCCATGACGTCGCGGCGCTGGTCCTCGGCGACAAACCTTTTTCCGTCGAGGTTCACGAACAGGGCGTGGTCGACGCCAAGGTTCGTCAACGACCCGTATTTCTTCGTGTAATAGTTGCAGGCAATGAGCATCTGGATATAATCCATCCCGTGGACATCGGCGCCTTCATTCTCGGCGATGACGATGGCCTCTCCCGTCGCCGTCGGCACGTTCGTCGTCGGGACCTCGGCAGTCAGGCGAGGGTCATGCTTGGAGCGCATCGCCACGTCGGCGGCAAATCCGCCCGTCGCGAGGATGACAGCCTTCCGGGCCTTGAAGTAGACGTCTTTTCCTTTCTCCGTCACCACCGCCCCCATGATATCACCCTCAAGGGCCTTCCGCCGGACGAGGGCCTTGAGCTTCACGTTCATCATGACGGGGATCTTCCTGGAATCGACCTGGGCCTTCAGGGTCCGTATGATGGCGCCACCCCTTCCCTTGTTGACGGGGTCGAAGCTCCTCGCCCAGAGGGCACCGACGGCCGTGTAGGGTTTCTCGTCGAACTTGACCCCCTGTTTCTCAAGCCACTTGCGTCCTTCCAGGGCGTGATACGTCATGTACTTCACCTTCTCCGGGTCACCTCTGAAGTCGCCGGCGGCAAGAGTCTGCTGATAATGCTGCTCCGGGGAGTCCTTTATCCCGTACTTTGCCTGCACGTCGGGCTCGGAACAGTTGTAGATCCCGCTCGCGATCGCCGAATTGCCTCCGATCACGGCCGCCTTCTCGATGATGGCGACCTTGCTCCCTGCGTCATGGGCCTCGATGGCCGCGGCAAGGCCGGCGTAACCCGTTCCGATAATAAGGACGTCCGTTGTCCTGTCCCATTTCTTCGGCGGCGGCACAGCCTCCACCTTGCCCGGCAACAGCGCTCCCGTCGCCAGGGCTCCCGCCACGGCCACGCCCGTTCCCGCGATAAAGTTGCGCCTGCTGATACCCGACACTTTCTCATCTTTCTTCTCTTCTTTGCGCATGAGAACCTCCTTTTGCTGATCGGCGTTGTCTTTGCATTGTGGAACAACGTTAATTATAGCACGCCCGTGGTGGTTCCGGGGAGGCTCCCTGCGTCCCCGTTACCAGCAGGGCCCCCTATCCACTTGTACTCTCCGTAGGGTTCATCCACATATCAACACGTTGACGTGTGGATGAGACAGGGGCGTTTCAAGGGTGGGATCATTCTTGAGACGCTTTCTGTTTCCATCTCGGACGCACGCGAAGTTGAGGTTCCTACCGGCCCCGGCCATCATCACCCACTGTACCCCTTGATGAACTACCCCCACTATGATGGCCGGGGCGTTCAACAAAGCCGTCTCTCGGGCAACCCGTTCTGCCCTGACCTTTGTTTGATTGGTCATTAATGAATTGGTCATTATCTGTTTCATTGGTCATTACCTCTCTGCCTGGTCGAATGGATAATCCTGGACAGCGGTGAGACCGCCGGATATCATAAGAAAGGAAAGAGAAGGGGGGAGCTTCGCATGCGTGCAGCAAAGAAAGAGATAAAGGACCCCGCCGTTATCACCGATCTTTTCACTCAGTCCCACGTGGGTAGGCTTGGCACCATCGGAGCCGACGGGTCTCCCATGATCAAACCCCTGAACTTCGTCTATCTCGACGGCGATATATATTTCCACTCCGCCCGCGAGGGAGAAAAGATGGACGACATGAAGAGGGATGCACGGGTCTGTTTCGAGATCGACCTCCCCCTCGGATATGTCAGGAGCGACAAAAGCCCCTGCCGGGCAGGCTATCGGTACCGAAGCGTCATCGTCAAGGGAAGGGCCCTCACCGTCGAGGACCGTGAGACGAGACTCCGTGTCCTTGCGGCCCTCATGGAGAAGTATCAGCCCGAAGGGGGTTACGGACCCATCCCCGAAGACAAGCTTGCGCTCACCGCCGTCGTCAGGATAATCATCCACCGCGTATCGGGGAAGGAGGACCCCGGCTGAGCGGCGTCCGAAAACCGGGGAGAACCGGTTCGGCCGCATCATCCGCCCGGTGCTCTTCCCGCGCCGACGCGTGTTCGATCGAGTCCTCATCGATACGTGTTTGACACCCTCAGGGTGTCTGCGGTACTATTCCACATATATTGATGTATAAGGATCCGATCATCGTTCAGGGGAAGGTACAATGGACTATACATCAACACCCGGTGGGGGACCGTACGAAGAGATATCCACGCTGGAACATGGGACAGAAGAACCGGAACGTTCGGAATCGGGACGGATAGCGGGCGAGGCGCCGGCCCTGTTTACGGCCTTCCTGGAAAATGCCCTCGATGGCGTCTACATGAGTGACGCGAAGGGTATCCTCCTTTACGTCAATCCGAGATGCGAGGACATCACCGGCTTCGGGAAAGCTGAGTTGGTAGGCAGGAGCTTCGCGGAACTGAGGATACTTCCCGAAGAGGGCCCGAACAACGCGATCGAACTGGCGCAGGAACACGTCGAAGGCAGGTCCGCCGGATCGACACGTGTTCAGCTCATCAACAAGGCGGGCCGCTCCGTGCCCGTTCGGATGGCCACAAATATCATCAAAGGTGCCGACGTCCATGTCGTCCTCGGGTTCCTCCACGACATGGACGGACACGAGAGGGCGGATGAGGCCCTCCCCGAATCGGAACAAAGGTTCAAAGACATGTCCGAGAGGTCCCTTGTGGGCATGTACATCCTTCAGGACGGGGTGTTCAAGTATGCCAACGGGATGCTTGCCCGCATACTCGGATATGAGCCCGATGAGATGAGCGGGAAACCTGTAAGAGACGTCATACTCCCCGAAGACTGGCCCACGGTGGAACAGGGCATGCGCAAAAGGATATCGGGGGAACTGGAATCTCTCCACTATGAGTTCCGTGTGGTCACAAAGGATGGAGAAATGAGGAACGTCGAGGTCTACAGCTCCCGGACCGTGTATGGCGGACGGCCCGCGATAATAGGGACCTTTCTCAACATCACCGAACGTAAACGGGCAGAGGAGGAAAAGAGGCACAACGAACGGCTCACCGCAGCCCTCGAAATGGCCGGAGCCATCTGTCATGAACTCAATCAGCCTCTCCAGGTGATTGGCGGCCGCGTTGACCTGTTGCAGATGGACAGCACCGATGACCGCGTGCAGGAGTCCCTGGAGGTAATAAGGCAACAGGTTGACAGAATGGGAACGATAACCAGGGAGTTGATGGGATTGAAGAAGTACTCGAACCGCGATTACCTGGGAAACCTCAGGATCACGGATATACACCAGACGCCCGAATGAGAGGAGAATGGCCCTCGAACCATCTCTTCTTCCCGCCTTGCAAACACCCCCGTTCGATGCTATCGTATGACACCGAAAAGATGGTTCAATGGTTCAACAGACTGTTGACAAAGTCCCTCCTGTTGTCTTCCCGAACCTGATCCGGGATCCGGAGGTCTTTCTAACCCACCGTTCTTCCTGGATAAAGCCAGAATGACGACAGGGTATGAACTGGGGCCCGGGAAAGACTTCATCAACAGACTGTCGAGAGTTCGCGGGTTCAAGAAGAGAAGGCTGTAAGGATATCCATGCGATTTATTGCCGACCTTCATGTCCATTCCCATTACTCCATCGCGACGAGCCGGGACATGACACCCGAGGCGCTTTGGAAGTGGGCGCAGCTCAAAGGCGTGACCGTTATCGGCACGGGGGACGCCACGCACCCGGGGTGGTTCAGGGAACTTGCGCGCAAGCTCGACCCTGTGGGGAACGGCCTCTTTGCCTTGCGCGAGGACTTGTGCGACGATACCCTGCCCCGGTCCTGCCGGGCAGAAGTGTTCTTCCTCCTGAGCGCTGAGATAAGCTGCATCTTCACCAGGAACGGGAAGACGCGGAAGGCCCACTGCATTATCCTCTTTGATGACATGGAAAGCGTCCTGCGTCTCCAGGGACGGCTTTCGAAGATAGGGAACATCTCTTCCGACGGAAGGCCCATCCTCGGCCTCGACGCCAGGAGACTCCTTGCCATGGTGGTCGAAGACTGTCCCCGGGCGCTCTTCATACCCGCCCATGTGTGGACACCCCACTTCTCCGTCCTCGGCTCCGCGTCGGGCTTCGACTCTCTCGAGGAATGCTTCGAGGAATTGACCCCCCACGTCCACGCCTTTGAGACAGGCCTCTCCTCCGACCCCCCGATGAACTGGCGCGTCCCGGCCCTCAACAACCTCACACTCGTTTCCAACTCCGACGCCCATTCACCTCAGAAGGTCGGCCGCGAGGCCAACATCTTTCAGGCCGACCTGTCTTTCGACGCCATGGCCCGCGCCATCAGCACCAGGGAAGGCTTCGAGGGGACCATCGAGTTCTTTCCCGAGCAAGGCAAGTACCACTATGACGGCCACCGCCCCTGCAAGGTGAGGCTGACACCCCGGGAGTCAGCCGATGCCGGATACCGCTGCCCTGTCTGCGGCAAGAAGGTCACCCTCGGCGTCCTCAACCGCGTCGAGGCCCTCGCCGGCAGGGAGGCCGGCTTCCACCCTCTGAACGCAAGACCCTTCATCTCCCTCATCCCCCTTAAAGACATCATCGCCGACACATTGCACGCGGGGACTCAAACGAAGAAGGTGGACGGGCTCTACTTTGAACTCCTGGAGAAGCTGGGGCCTGAACTCGCCATCCTCATGGACGTACCGCTGGCCGAGATCACACGCGCCGACCACCCCGATATAGCCGAGGCAATCGCCCGCGTCCGGGCCGGCGACGTCACCATCGAACCCGGCTACGACGGCGAATACGGCCGGGTCACGATACGGCGTTAGAGGCAAAGGCATTATCTCTCGCCCGTTCGTCGCTTGCGTTCCTCTCTCAAGCTCACAGAGGACGCAGAGAGAGGAGGAAAGAGAGAAAAGACTGCCGCCGGATCTTGGAGCCTCCCAAGATCCGGCGGCCTTCTCGTCCCGCCGTGCCGGCGGGAGAGAAAGAATATAGTTTTTTTATCCTGAAGGAGTTGTCCACCCTCATCCCCCCTGTCGTCATAGGTCCTATAGGTCCTATAATCATCCTCCAGACCCCCTATACTACCTCACCCCTTAAGACTCCCATCCCCTGACCCATCGCTCCCACCTGAAACCAAGACTCTTGTTTTGCCTCCCGCGAATCGGGATGCAAAGATGGCCTGATACCGGCGGGCGCCGGGATCAGGCCATATCTTTCCTCTGTGTGCTCTCCTCACTAACTTTGTGCCCTCGAGCGAAGCGGGCGAGAGGCAACGTCTTTGGTTTTCCCGCATCTTTTCCTTCCCCCCGCTCCGAGTCTGTGTTATGGTAACAGAACTGGCATGGTGGGGAAGGAAGGCCAGTCGCTTCGGGGACAGTAGGACCGTTGGTTGTTTTGTTGGAGCTAGCGTGGGAAACGGCATTTCTCGTCGAAGCGGTATCTTCTATGGCTGGATCATCGTCGCCATTGCGGCTGTGGGAACCTGCACCGGTTTTGGGACGATCTATTCCTTCAGCGTCTTCTTCAAGGCCTGGTTAGGAGAGTTCGGAAGCTCTCGCGCCGTCCTTTCGGGCATCTACTCCGTCGGTTTCATCATTTACGGCATCGCCTCCATGGTAATGGGCTGGTTCTCGGACAGGTACGGCCCCCGGAAGGTTATCGCCACAGGGGGTTCCATCATGGCTGCGGGCTGCATGCTCACGGCCTTCTGCCACCATACAGCCGTCCTTTACCTGACCTGGGGCCTCGCAGTCGGCATCGGGGTCGGCACCTGCTACGCCCCCACGGCCGCCACCGTCTCCAAGTGGTTCGTCCACCGCAAGGGCATGGCCATGGGCATCCTCGTCTGCGGCCTTGGCATGGGCACGCTCATATTTTCACCCCTGTCGGAGAAGCTGATCCAGGCTTTCGGCTGGCGAGTCGCCATCTTCGTCCTGGGAATTATCGCATTGTCGGTATATGTCTCGGAGTCCCTGATCATTCGCGGAAAACCAGCTGACATTGGCCTCGAACCGCTGACCGCCCCGCCGAAGGACGGCGTGGAAGCGGACCCTGACGCCGCCCGCAAGCTCGATATGCCGGAACATTCCATGACCGTGGCCGAGGCGCTGAGGACAAGGAACATGTGGTTCATCTTCGTCATACACGGCCTCTGGATGGTGGCGGTCGGGATCATCATGGCCCATTTCGTGCCCTACGCCACCGACCAGGGAACCAATGTGAACAGGGCGGCGGCCATGATGGGATCCGTCGGTGCCATGAGCGTCGTCGGGCGGTTCTCCCTCGGGGTCCTGACCGAAAAGTGGGGGATAAAACGCTCCTTCATCATAATCCTCTGCTGCCAGTGCTTTACCATGTTCCTTCCCTTCCTCGGCAGCTCCCAATGGCAGCTCTGGGCGTTCGTCGTCATCTTCGGGTTCGGATACGGGGGCCTTGCCTCCATATTCCCCCTTGCCCACGCGGAGCTCTTCGGGGTCAAGGCCATGGGCTCCCTTTTCGGGATCTCCCTTTTGGGCGCCACCATAGGCGGCTCCGCCGGCCCCCTCATCGCCGGCTTCTCCTTCGACATCACCCGCTCCTACTTCACGGCCTTCGCCGCCGGCGCGATCTCCATAGCCATAGCCATCATCCTCGCCACAGGAATAAAGAAAAAAGCTTGAACAGCTTGAGCAGCTTGAACCGTTCAAAAACGAGAGACAAGCAAAAGGGCACGGTCCGACTCCCGGTTGTCATCTGGGGAACCAACCGCGTCAGTCTCTCTGTTTTCAGTTCTTAACGTTCAAGCGGCTTAAGCGGTTCAAGCGGTTTTAACCCTTCGTCTTTTGTGTTATCATCCTCTCCATGGAGGAGCCTTCCCGATGACCGACCCCGATTACCTGCCTGTCACCGCCGCCGTTATTGAAAAGGATGGCAGGATACTCATAGCCCGCCGGAAGCTTCCCTTTCCGGGTCACCCCTGGGAGTTTCCCGGCGGCAAGCTCGAGGACGGCGAGACCCTCGAGGAGTGCCTGAGGCGCGAGATACGGGAGGAACTCGGTATCGAGATAGCCGTGGGCCGGCTCATATCATCGAGAAAACATGTCCTCAACTGCCAGTCGGCCATCATGCTCTATGCCTACAAGGCCCGCCATGTCTCCGGTGACATCACCCTTACCGACCACGAGGAGGTCGCCTGGGTCGCCCTTGAAGACCTCGAGACCTACGCCTTCCCGAACCCGGACCGGGAGATCGTCAAGGACATCCTGAAGACAGGGATGACCGGCTAGCCAACGGCCCGACAAAGGAACGCGACCTCACATCCCCGTGGAAGATCCCCCAAAAAAAATGTGCCTGCTATGTAGCGTGGACTACGGTAACCACCCTCGCCTGATGCTAGTCTGATGTTAGCAAAACTAAGGGGGTTGTTATGTTCAATACCATCATGGCCATCACGGGTATCGTTATGTTCGGGTTCGTTGTGGGACTGCTCATCTTCAACCAGAAAAGCTCCAAGAAAAAGTAATCCCTCCCCCGTCTCTTCGCAGGCTTAACCGAAAACCATCCAGGTGGGCGCCGGTTCAACCATTACGGCCTTGCCTCGGCATTGCGGCGGGCCCGACGGGGAACGGGGAGAGCGCAAGAACAAGACAGGATGGAGAGTGATCCGGCCGTCGGCGCGGGACCGACCTCGACGGTCCGCGGGGATGTGTATCCCCGTATGACCATACCCGGGAGGACCGTTCTTGGGGACGGTCTATGCCTTCACGGTCACCGACCTCTCTGCGTCGAAGGGATTGGTGCGCAGGGTCAGGGAGTAGAGGAAGGGATAGTTCTTCTTGAGGACATGGAATTCTATTCTGTACCACGGAGAAGACCGTTGCAACCGCACCAGCTTGAGCCGCTAAAAGATGTGAAATCTTTCTGTTTCTAACGTTCGAGCGGCTCAAACGGTTCAAGCTGTTCAAACGGTTTCCAGGAGTGACAGGAAATAGTCCTTTATCGCCGGCGTCGTTGTCGAGAAGTCAAAGCGGTCTATGAAGGCATCCATGGCAAGTCCCTTGCCTTCGCGAAAGACGGCGTTGAGCCGCGCGTAAACCTCGCCCGCAGGGTCCTCGATCCAGGCCGTGGATATGATGTCCCTGTCCTCTATCCTCAGCATCTCGGCCTTCGCGCGGTAGGGGGCGCTGCACATGATGGGCTTGAAGAACTCCATCTCCGCCTTTCTCGTCATGGCGACGATCTTCGTCCTCATGACGATGGCATACCAGACGATGACGTCGAGGATGCCGAATATCATGCCGCCATGAAGGACCTCGGCGTAGCCCTCGAAGCGGTTATCTATGAAGAGGTCGGAGTAGACGATGCCGTCCTCGTGGAATATCTGGAGCTGGAGCCCGTCCGGCCTCTCGGGGCTCAGGAAGAAGGATTTCTTGTATGCCGGAAGTCTGCCGTTCATGATGTCACCTCGTGATCTGTCGTCTCTTTTTCGTCGGACGCGGCATCGGGACCCGGGGAGTTGCCGAGGTAGCTCATGCCGAGCTGTCCGCATGCCCCGCCGACATCCTGCCCGCGGGAATCGCGGATGATGACGGTGAAGTGCCGGTCGATGAGATACTGGTGGAACCTGTCCACCTCATCCCTGTCGGGCCGTTCGAATTCGGTGTATGATGATGGGTTGTAGGGTATAAGGTTGATCTTGCACTTCACGCCCTTCAAAAGGTCCGCGAGCCTCTTCGCGTCGTCGAGGGAGTCGTTGACCCCTTTGATGAGGATGTATTCGAAGGTGATCCTCGTGCGCTTCGTCCCCTTGAAGCCCCGCACGAAATCCATGATCCTGCCGACGGAGTAGAGCCTGTTGATGGGCATCAGCATGGACCGGGTGTCGTCGTCCACGGCATTGAGGGAGATGGCGATAACGGCGGACTTCGCGCTGAGCGTCTTGAGCCCATCGACAAGTCCGACGGAGGAAAGAGTGATCTTGCGGTAGGAAAGATCGAGGCCGCTCTGGTCTTTCAGGATATCGAGGGCACAGGCAACGTTGTCGATGTTGTCCATGGGCTCGCCCATCCCCATGAAAACTATATTGGTCAAAGGGCTCTTTCCGGCCTTCTTGAGGTATTCCCGGACCGTGATGACCTGTCCCACTATCTCGGCCGCGGTGAGGTTCCGCTTGAAACCGATCTTGCCCGTCACGCAGAACCTGCACCCCATGCGGCATCCGATCTGCGTGGAGATGCAGAGGGTCACGCGTGTCTTCTCGGGCATGATGATGACTTCGATGATGTGCCCGTCCCTCGTTGCGAGGGCGAGCTTCGTCGAACCGTCCCGGGAGGACCTCTCTTCGGCGATGGGCAGGGTATCGAGGGAGAACATCTCCGAGAAGACGCTCCTCAAGCTCTTGGGGATGTTCGTCATCTCCCGGAAATCGAGGTTCCCCTGGTTGTAGACCCAGCGGAAGAGCTGGCGGGCGCGATACTTCTCC
>JAAYAK010000182.1 GCA_012719415.1 Syntrophorhabdus sp. | reverse complement strand
TACCGGAAGGTGAAGACCGACAAGCCCCTTGCCGCATTCGCCGAAGGCCGGGAGAAGACCTTCGGGGCCGGAGAAGCTCTGACGCATGAGGAGGACGTGTGGAGCTGACGTGCCGTACACGCTCAGGTACCATCCATCCGTAAAGACCGAGGACCTGCCGAAGCTCGACAAACGGACAGCAGGATCGTAGAATCTCCTTGCAACCATGCATTATAGAAGTTACACTTCTAATATGCATGGTTATGTGAAAAGAGATGCCGAACCTGTCGTGCTTAAGGACCTCCGCAACTTCCCCGTGGTCGCCATCCTCGGTCCCCGCCAATGCGGTAAGTCCACACTGGTAAAAGCGATGAAGGGCAGGATCGGCGCCTTAATCTACCTCGACCTCGAAAGCCCGTCAGACCTTCGCAAACTGAGCGATCCCGAACTTTTCTTCCAGGCGAACAAGGATACCACCATATGCCTCGACGAGATTCAGCTGAGACCCGAGCTATTCCCGGTGCTCAGGAGTATTGTTGACCGTTCGGGAAGAAAGGGGCAGGCCCTCATACTGGGGTCCGCGTCCAGAAACCTCATCCGTCAGGGTTCTGAATCCCTTGCGGGGAGAATATCCTTCATCGAATTGACGCCCTTCGTGACATCAGAGGTCGCCGGCCTGCCCGGCTATGATCTGTTGGTGCACTGGTTCCGGGGAGGATACCCGGAGAGCTTCCTGGCCGATGACGACGATGCGAGCAACCGGTGGAGACAGAACTTCCTGCGCACCTTCATTGAACGGGACATTCCCCAGTTGGGGATCCGCATAACGGCACGGAACCTCAGAAGGCTCATCACGATGCTGGCGCACAGCCAGGGACAGCTCCTCAACAGTTCAAAACTCGCAGCGTCTCTCGGTGTGTCCTACCACACCGTCCGTGACTACATAGATCTCTTCGAGCAGGCTTATGTCGTGCGAGCGCTCCCGCCTCATGAAGGCAACCTCAAGAAAAGGACCATCAAATCCCCAAAAGTCTATATCAGGGATTCGGGGCTGCTCCACTCTCTTCTGGAGATCGGAAGCTTTAATGACCTTCTCGGTCATCCGGTCTTCGGGGCCTCGTGGGAAGCTTTCGGCATCGAAATGATCCTTTCCGAGCTGCCGGACTGGCAAGGGTCTTTCTACCGGGCATCCACGGGGAGCGAGATCGACCTGCTTCTCGCGAAGGGGAAGAAGAGGATCGCCGTCGAGCTTAAATCCTCCCGGGCCCCGAACGTCACCCGCGGTTTCTGGAATGCCCTCGATGACCTGGACGTAACAGAGGGCTGGATTGTGGCGCCCGTGGATGAACCATATTTCATAAAAGAAAAAGTGCGGGTCGGAGGGATACTTGACCTGGTCCGGCACGTGAAGACAGTTTGACGCCAGCCGGGACCCGGAGTACTCGCCAAGAGGAGAACGCCCATGTCCACCGTTGCAAAGTCAGGCGCCCAACGGGCGGGAGACCACTCTCTTTAATTCCCGTTCACCCTGAACAAAACACTTGAAACATCATCCGCGACGGTAGTATAACAAGATCATACATCAGACACTCACCTTTGGTATTCCACCATGCTGCCCGGACAGAAAGTCTTTTGCAGGTATGCCCCGAAGGGGTTAAGGGGCGCGCCCCCAGAGCTCATCAAAAATGCTTGGGAGATATGAAGAAAATTCACGGTATCGAAGAGGCTCGGGAACACCTGGACCGCTGCCGGAGCACGTCTACCTCTCCGACATGCCCCTTGCCATGGTGCAGCCCACGGATACGGTGTACTACTACCACACCGACCACATCAACACCCCCAGGGTCATGACCAACTCCGCCGGCACCGTCGCCTGGCAGGCCGCCTACCACGGCTTCGGACACGCGGAGGTCGATGTCTCCTCCACCATAACGAATAACCTCAGGTTCCCCGGACAGTACTTCGATGCAGAGACGAACCTCCACTACAACTGGAACCGGTACTACGACCCCAGGACAGGAAGGTACCTCACCCCTGACCCGATAGGGCTGGAGGGAGGGATAGATCCGTATGTTTACACGGAGAATGACCCTGTGAACCTGGTGGATAGGGAAGGGCTGGAGGTAGAAATTGGGCTGAGGAAGTTTCACCCGATCGAGGTTCCCTACGCCTTTCACTGTTTTGTTAGGTTCAACAGGAGCAATTACGATACATCAAGCTTCGATAATGAGGGTGTCCATCCCGATCCGAATCCGGGCAAGGCCGTTTTTGTTCGAACCACGGGTCCCGAGAATGACAAATGTGTGAGAAATGAAATGCGCAAATGCAAGAAGGAAGACTGGTCCCTTATAGATTTCAACTGCTGTCATTGTGTATCGAACGCACTTTATAATTGTGGACTAAAGCCAGCCGGCAAAGGAAAATGGCCCAATTGGCCGTACGGAGCAGACAATCCACCGTACCAGCCCAGGTCCAAAGACAAAACCAGATAAAGCATCACATCACAGGGGTAATAATGAAGAGAACACGATTCTTTGGTGTCGGCGTATTAGCGATTATGGTTTTCGTAGCCAGCATATATTTCCAACGTTGGTTGGAGAGCACCGGGAGATCAGATTCTATCGGACTTTGGTACACAATTGT
>JAAYAK010000181.1 GCA_012719415.1 Syntrophorhabdus sp. | reverse complement strand
GTCGTACAGGAGCATTTCAAGGCGCTCGAAGGGTACGAACCGCACGACGGCGAGGACGACGAAAAGAATGGTTATGCCGATGCCGATGAGGTAGGTGATATGCTTTCTCTTGGGTCTCATGGATGGTCGTGGAAAGAAGCATATCATGGTGGGGGTCAAAAAGGAAAGTTCTCCGCCTGCGAGCGCGGCGAAAAACTCTTTCCTCGGGGTTGTTATATGGTATAATGTAACCCTTCGTACGCGCCCGTAGCTCAGTTGGATAGAGCGTTGGCCTCCGGAGCCAAAGGCCCCGCGTTCAAATCGCGGCGGGCGCGCCAGTAAATAGCCCACAATATCAATAAGTTACAGTACAGTGAGGAAAAAAGAGGGGGAGAGTTGTCTGGAAACCTGCTAACGTCCTGCTAACGGGAGGGTATTCACAAGCGTGACAAGCGGGAGACCTGGGGGTGGATCCACTGGTCTGGATCAGCGGACAGCCGAAGGCCTTCCATCCGGACAGCAACAACACGCGGCGGTAGAAACAGGCGCCTCCGTGCCAGGGGCGCCCGCCGCGTAAAGATTCGGATTCGCGCCGTTGAGAGGCACGCGTCCGGTTTTGCGGTGCAGGTCTGCCCCGCCGGCCGCGACGTCGCGTTTGTGCTGTTTGTCTCTGCACATGGCACGGAGGGTTTCTGGAGTTTGGGAGGAAGCAGAAACCTGTAACCAGGGGAAAGAAGTGGGGGATACTGCTTCTAAAGAAACTTTCAGTGCGTGGTGAGGTTTACTGACGGGTCTTCTATCACGCGGGGGTGGACGCGCTTGCGCGGACGGGCCCCTCCCGCGTTAGGCAGGAGGGGTCCAGGGGAGCACGCCAATGAGTGCTCTCCCCTGGTGGTGGGGGTTCTGAAGGGGGCGAGCATGGAGCCCCCTGGGGTCTTTCAGTGGCTACGAAAAAGACAGGAGCAAGTTTGTCCCCTGGAAAACCCCCGTACCGTGAAAAGATACACACAGCCCCCGCTGTTCGCGGTCGCGAGGCCCGCCAGGGACTCGTACGAACGACCGCGTGTCTTTCTGAACAGCAAATTCCTTACGCGGCGGGCGCCCCTGGCACGGAGGCGCCAGTCTTCACCGCCGCGTCTCTCTTTGGAACGACAAAGAATTCTACCGTCTGGGTCACCGGTTTACTTAACTATTTAATATTAAGGGCCACATTCTTCTGTGATGTCGACAAGTTACAGCGTTATAGGCTAGAAATCATATACCACTGGCTATAAATCATATACTAACGGCTATTAAGTATTGACGAGAATAAGCCGATAAGATATAGTGTGGACGGTAACTGGAAAGGGAGAACTGAGCTATAGGGTCACAGAGAATTGACGCACTATTAGGAGATCGATATTCTCGAAGTAGCAACTAGGTAGTATAGGAGGGAGAACACATGGAAAAGGACGCGGCGACCGCCGAGGAAATAGTATATCAGTCAAACTCGCTCATAATGAGGAAGACCGCGCTGTCCTTGATAGAACAGCGTCTTCTCCTCTCGATCCTGGCTCAGATCCATCCCGAGGATGCTGACTTCAAGCCATATAAGATCAGCGTGAAGGACTTCATGGAATTGTGCGGGGTACACGGACGGATGCACGCTGTCATTGATTCCGTTATCGTTCCCTTCGCCAGGAAGGTGGTGAGGGTCGAACGGGAGGACGGGAGTGTGCTGGTTACGCACTGGTTCAGCTCAGCAGATTATAAGAAAGGCCGCGGGATAATCGAGTTCTCCTTCGACCCTAAATTAAAGCCCGTCCTCCTTCGGTTACGCGAGCAATTGAACTACACCCGAATCCCGCTGAAGCTCCTCCTGTCTGCCCCGGGGATCTATGCCTCCCGACTCTATGAGATATGTTCGGCGCACGTCTTCAAGGACAACGGATACGGTGCTGAGTTCACCGTCGAGGTCGAGGAGCTCAGGGAAATGCTCGGGATTGAGAAGGGCAAGCTACAGCTGTTCAAGAACTTGAATACTGTGGCCCTGAAGCCGGCTTTGAAATTCATCAACGAGCGAACCCCTCTCAACGTTACAATGCAACTGATCAAGCACGGACACCGGTATGTTGTCGAGGTCAAGTTTGTCATATCGAAAAAGCCCCTGGCGGAGAGGAAAGACGCGAATATCCTCCCCACCCTCCTCCAGCTGGTACCAGTATCATACCGTGACACGCCGGCCGTCGTTGCCTCCATTGCAGATGCCCTGAAAGCGGGTATCTATACCGTGACTCAGCTCCAGAACATCATTAAGGCAGCGAACCAGGGCAAAAGAAGGAACTACCCCGCCTATCTCAAGGTGGCGCTCATAAAGGGCTACAACAAGGATGGTGAAGCGACAACGAAAGAGAAGAAGCATCCTTATGCGGGGCGGGAGGTGGAGGTGCTCTCGGTGCGGGAAATAGGACTTGCCGATATCGAGGCAAACACGAATGGGAAGCCTGTGGCCGCGATCCTCCAGAACGACGGGAGCCTGTGGCTCGACGGCAAGCTCCAAATGACGGCGGATGCGGTGACAGCAGGATTGAGAAAGGGGACGGTCCGGTTTGTTTGAGCCCCTTCATTGCCGTTGTCAAAAAAATATGTATTACCCATTATTACTCACTGTTCCTCAATATTCCCTTGTGGCACCCAACATTGCTCAGGATTACCATATAAGCTATGAAAAGAATAGAGAAAAAGACTTGACATAAAGTCATATAATAGCTATACTTAGTCTTACAGGGTCGGGACACCGACCCGGGCGAGACGGCGTAAGACCTACCGCTGGCTGTTCGTCGTAGACCCCGAAAAACCCCGTCAATCAGCAAGGGGGACGTGTCGCAGTTAATGGCTGGCCGTCGCTAATATCAGGGTTAGTACAGGAGAGTGCAGGCGCCGGCGTTTCACAGTGAGGACTACACCGAGGCCCTCCTGATCTTTCAAAAGGTCAGGAGGGCTTTTTCTATGCCGCGCAGCAGCACAGCAGTCAACTCCCATACCAAACAATATCTAGACGAAGCAGAGACCGGGAAAATATTGAAAGTCACCCGGCGTACCGTCCAGCAATGGAGGTGGCGCAAGGTGGGGCCCCCTTATATCAAACTGGGCTCCCCAATCAAGGGCAAGGGCAAAATCCTGTACGACTACGATGACATAGTGGCCTGGATGGAGTCGCAGAAGGTCAGAACCAACCCGGAGGTGTGAGGAATGACGACATGGCAACGCAAGAGAAAGGCTAGGGATGGCAGCCCGAGGGAACCATTGGTTAATGAGATCCGCGAGCATTACTTAAGGGAAACTGAGCGGATTCACGGTGTCCGGCCTCTCATCAATCTCCCCCGGGAAGGGGCCATCACAAAGCGCATCCTCAGGGCCGGCGCGGACGCAAATACATTGAAGGCGCACATCACACGGTCCGTTCAGGCAGCGCGAAGAGGTGAAACCCGCCTTGCGCTCATCAATATATTGATCAGTTTCCAGACGGGCCTGGCAACGAGCCCACCCGTTGCCCCCTCAAGTGCCAGCATCCCCTTCGACGACATTGTCACTTACCTGAACCTGAAGGCTGGCTCCAGCTACAAACCGACCGACCCTGCCACGATGCGGATGATCGAGGCCAGGTGGGCCGAAGGCTACCGTCTCGAGGACTTCCGCAAGGTCGTCGACAACATGACGGCGAAGTGGGGCATCAATCCCAAGATGATGGAATTCCTCCGGCCCGCCACGCTTTTCAGTGACAAGTTCGGCAACTATCTCGGCGCGGTGGTGACTCCCGTCGACAGGGGTCTCTTGTCGAGGGACGGCTACCGGTCTTCGCTGGTCATCAAGTCATGGGCGGAGAGAAAGAAGCGCGAGCTGGAGGAGGATGGCGGCGAGGAAGGGGAAGAGAAGGTGTACGCATGACCCCCTCCCACTGCTCCACCTGTGGCCGCGAGATTCAGGAGGGCAAAGGGCGGTACGTTACGGCGGAGGGTGTCTACTGCCTGCAGTGCGGACTGCCGTTTCCCCTCGGGCCTCAGGTCAAGGTCCAGATCATCATCACGGGTCTGGAGGACAGGCTCGAACACAAACAACAACAGGAGGTAACATATGGGAACTAATGACAACATCGAGATCCGACCGAAGTATCAGAACCTCATCCCGAAGCTGGCCAAGCACGAGTTTGAGAAACTCGAAGCCAGCATTTTGGCAGAGGGCATCCGGGAGCCCCTCACCATCGCCGTCATCCCGGAAACCAACCACGGCATCACCACGACCGCCCGGGTCCTGCTGGACGGCCACCATCGCCACGCCATTGCCAGGGAACATGGGTTGCCCTTCACCACCCGGGAGATCGAGTTTCCGGACGAGGACGCCGCGATCATCTGGATGATCGACTGCCAGCTCGGGCGGAGGAATATCATCCACGCGCTCGACCGCGTCATCCTGCTGGAAAAGAAGCGGCCCATCCTTGAGAAAAGAGCACAGGAACGTCAGCGGGCCGGGAAGGCGGAGGGTGACCTTGCGTTGGAAACGACGCAAGGTGGTGCCAAAGGGAAGCGCACTCGCAGACCGACCGTGACCGAGCAGCTCGCGAAGGAGGCCGGGATGGGCCGCACCAACTATGATGCTTGCCTCAACATTTTGGCCAGGGGCATTCCTGCCTTGATCAAGTTTGTTCGAGAGGGGGACATGTCGATCTCCGCCGCTGGCACGCTGCTGGCGCACACTCCAGGTCGGGGCATCATGAACGACGACGAGCACCGCGCCTGGCAGCAACAACTTGTCGACAACGTCGGGGGCACCGCGGACGCGATGCAGGCGGTGGTTCGAAAGGTCAATTGTCGGGCCCGAGAGTCCGATCGCGAGTGCAAGATGTGGGAGCGAGAGGCCGAGCGGGAGAGGTTGCAGGATGAAAAATACCAGGTCGATGAAGAGCGGGATGAAGAGGAGATCGAAAGGTGGCGTGAGGAACGGGAAGCCCCGCACGAGGAACAGACAGAACCGGAAGAAGTTGAAGAGACAGAGCCTCCCGTTGTGAGAGAAGAAGAGGAAGATGAAGAGCAGGAAACACGGGGACCATCAGAACAGGAGCGCGAGGTCATAGAGATCCACCGCAAGGCCCTGCGGGAACGTCAAGAGCTCGTGTCCGGCATCGTGTCCGGCATCGTTGGCGCGGCGGAGAGCGTCCTCGCCGCGCGAGGCCTGCGGATGCCTCTTGCCGCGCAGGAGGTGCTGGCCAATGTCGTGGAGGCCTGGACGATCGAGCACATCGTCAACAGTAACGAGGCGGTGCTCCGTGCCAGGGCCGCGGAGAAGGTGTCGTGATGGAGAAGAAGCCCGCCGTCACCTTGCTCACGGCGGTCAAGGAGGGGAAGGTCAACGCGACCCGCTCCCTCCTCTATGCCGGGGCGGACCCCCGCCGGGTCATACCGGGGGGCTATGAGCGGCACACCTTGCTTCACCATGCGTGCCGTCATGGTCACCACACCATCGCCCGCCTTCTCATCGATGCCGGGGCGGAGGTGGAGGCGAGGGACAAGTACGAGGATACCCCTCTCCACCTCGCGTGCGAGCACGGTCACCTCCCCATCGTCCGTCTTCTCCTCGATTCCGGGGCGGAGGTGGATGCGCGGGATGATCATGACCGCACCCCCCTCCTCCGGGCGTGTTGGAAGGGTCACCACGACATCGCCCGTATGCTGATCGAGAAAGGCGCCGACGTGAACGCGCGGGACCACTACGAGGAGACCCCCCTCCCCCTGGCGGCACGGGCAGTCGCTTATAAACTCGTCCGGGTCCTGCTGGAGGCCGGAGCGGACGTGAACGCGAGGAACAACTACGGCCGAACGGCCCTCCACCGGGCGATGTACCGCGTGGTCAAGAAGGGAAGAACAAGAGCGAGGAGGACCGAGACGATCCGCTTGTTGTTGGAGGCCGGCGCGGAGGGCGGGGCACGGGACCACTACGAGGAGACCCCCCTCCACCTGGCGATGGATCTCCCCCCTGACCACCCCGCCCGCGAGGAGGTCCTCGACCTGTTCAGAGAGTACGCTCCCGAGGCCGTCATGGAGGCGTACTGCACACAAACCAATACACCAGGAGGAACACAACAATGACACAGGAACAGATAAACAAAGGATTCGCACGGGCGAGCAGGGCCGGCGACACCGAGATTGTCCGGCTCCTCATCGAGAAAGGAGCGGACGTGAACGCGAGAAACGTCTGGGGCACCACCCCCCGGCGCTTGGTGGCCCGGCGGGTCAACTGGAAACTCGTCCGGCTTCTCCTCGATGCTGGCGCGGACGTGAATGCGCGGAACAGGGGCAACTACACCCCCCTCCACAAGGCGTGCAGCGGAGCGCAAGGGCCCCGTCGCGCACGGAGGACGGAGACTATCCGGCTTCTCCTCTCCCACGGTGCGGAGGGCGGCGCACGGGACAAAGATGAAATGACGCCGGTGGGTTTCGTGCTGGAAATCAAGCCCGACCACCCCGCCCGCGAAGAGCTCCTCGATCGCTTCCGCGAGGACGCCCCGGGGGCCGTGATGGAAGCGTACTGCTCACAAACCAATGGACCGGAGGTGGCACCGTGAAACCACTGGACAAGCGTTTGTTCAGCGCCATCGTGCGCGGTGACCTGGCTTTAGCCAGGGAAGCGATCGAGGCCGGCGCGGAGGTGGAGGCGAGGGACAAGGACGGCTTCACCTCCTTGCACGAGGCGTGCCGTTATGGCCGCACCGACATCGCCCGGCTCCTCCTCGACCACGGCGCGGAGGTGGAGGCGAGGGGCCGGGACGGCCACACTCCCCTCCACGCGGCGTGCGTAAACGGCCACCACGACATTGTTCGCCTGTTGCTTTTCCACGGGGCGGATGTGAACGCGAAGACCCGTCACGACTTCACCCCCCTGCACGAGGCGTGTGTCTTTGGCCATCCCCCCGTCGTCCGTCTCCTCCTCGATGCCGGCGCGGACGTGGACGTGAAGGACATGTTCGACGACATCCCCCTCCTCGCGGCGAGGGACCTCCCTCCCGGCGATACCCGCGAAGAGATCATCGACCTCTTCCGCGAGTACGCCCCGGAGCTGGTGATGGAAGCGTACTGTAAGCAAGACGTGGCTGATCAATCCTAAAAGGAGGTAACAATGAACACACAGACACAGCAAGCAAACGAGGAACTGAACAGGCAGTGCCGTGATTTCGACAGAGATCGCTGTCGCTTTGATCTGTTCGAGGCGCTGGCCGATGCCGAGAGCGAGGCACGGAATCTTTAGACGAACGGAGGAGGGGGTTCCCCCCTCCTCAAAGGAGGATGGAGATGGCAGTTGTGATTATAGAGAGCATCCCGTCGGACCGCACTCCTCTCCACGAGGCATGTGACCACGGCCACACCCCCATGCTGGAGCACGGGGCGGACGTGGAGGCATGGGACAGTCGTCGAACTCACCTCGCGTCTGGATATGTGACAGGCTGGGATCGCGTTAATCCAGAAAACGACAGGGTAAAGGGTTTCGCTCGGGCCGGGGATCGGAACCTATGCTGGCTGAGTCCGAATAACGACCGCCTGTCAGCGGGGCCATCCCGGCTTGTCGTCACCGAGTCCGCTATCGACGCTCTCAGCTACTACCAGCTTAACTCGCCGCCCCCGGGGTCGGTCCTGGCAGCCACCGGAGGCAATATGACAAGTGAGCAAGCTGACATGATCGCGGCGGAGGCCGGGAGGTATATGATCCCCGTTATCATCGCGACCGACAACGACGCAAACAGGCTGAAATACGAGCAGATGATACGTGACCGGATCCCCACGCGGATGGTTATCCCCCATCGCCCGGAACCACCGGCGGCGTGTGAGGGGAAATGGGATTGGAATGATGAGCTACAGCGAATCGTTCAGTTGACGAATGACGATGACAACGAAGCCCCGGCAATGGGCCGGGCATGTAATTCAAATCAAAGGAGGAAGCAATGGATAATATTCTGACTTACATCGAGAACGACGGCGGTAACATCGTGTGCACCAACTATTTTCAGTCACGAGCGGCACAGGCCGGATACATCATTGCATCTGTTAACGCGGGAACGTTCCGCCTCCTCGTGCCTGACGGGATACTGCCGAGCCTCTTGAAGGAGATTGCAGACGCGGACGAGGTGATCGTTTCCCGGGGTCCGCTGTCCATCCCGGCCACGAACGCGGCGTATACGGTTTGGCCAGGAATGGCCGAGGGTGATGGACTGGAATTCCTGTTCGAGGACGGAACCAAGAGGCCGTTCTGCATCCATCTCGGCTTAAACCAGGTTGATCTGGTTCCATCGGATAACCAAAGAGACCGAAGGGGCCAGCCTCATCGGTGGCGCTGCACGATCTGGAACGCGAGGATGGAGAGGGTGGCGGACTTCCCGTGTCGGTATCGGTTGGCAAAACGCCTCCCGTGCCTGAAGCCCTGGTATGACTAGAAAGGAAAACACGAGAGATGGCAACGATGGATGCAGACATGATACGCCACCACATCCGGCATGATGCGGTCGACACCTTAGGCCGCCTCGGACCGTTTCTGCGTGCGTACGGCATCTACGACATTGGGTTCCAAACAATCCAAGGAGGCCGAGAGTGGAAAACCAGAACAACGAACCACCCACGGTGGTTATGTGCGGGAAGATGCACAAGTGCCCGACCACCCCGCGCGGGAAGAGCTCCTCGATCTCTTCCGCGAGCACGCCCTGGACGCCGTGATGGAGGCGTACTGCACACAGACTAGTGCACAAGGAGAAAGATCATGACAAAGACACAGAAGAATGAAGCGCTCTTCCGCGCCTGTGAATCCGGTGATGTTGAGGCTGCCCGTTTCCACCTGGAGAAGGGGGTGGATGTGAGGGCAAAGGGCAGGTGGGGTGAAACGCCCCTCCACGTTGCCTGTACGGAGGACCGCCCCGACCTCGTCCTCTTCCTCATCGAACACGGAGCGGACGTGAACGCGAAGGATATGAACGGCCGGACGCCGCTCAATCTAACGCTGATGCTGCCGGAGCGCGGGGCCGTCATCGCCGTGCGTGAGCGAATCCTCGGTCTCTTCCGGGAGCACGCCCCGGACGCCGTGATGGAGGCGTACTGCACGGCACAAGAAAGAAGATAGCAGTGCACGTGGGCGATACATACGGAATCATCGTGGGAGGCAAACGATACGAGATATCCACATATCCCGCGAGTGACAGGGGTGACAGCAACTGGGCGGCGGCCCGCATCGAGACGAACGGTGAGATCGTCCGGGTCGTGACATCCTCGCACTTCCCCAGGGGGCCCCCGTCATCGACACCGGGAGCACATATTCCTTTCGAGCTCGACGAGCGCAAAAACGCCGCCCGCGTGGTGGCATAAATACAAGGAGGCAACATGGAAACAAACGCACAGGCAGCAGCAGTCGCAGCAGAGGAACTGGACAGGCAGCAGGAGATCGAGGCAGCAGCGGAGAAATTGGCAAAGGTCATGCGGAAGGCGAGCGAATTGGTCGGGGAGAGAATGATCCAGTTCGCAAAAAACAATCCCTGTGTGCGCGAGTGCGTCGCCCACCGGGACGACGAGGTTTTCCTTATTTTCCGTTACGAGCTGTGGCCCCCGGACGAAACGGAGACCATCATCGAACTGGTTGCGATCGAGCACCAAAACGTTAAGCGCATGCAGGACCCTCACGTTTTTTACTCGGGACGCGGCTGGCAGAAAGAAATGCGGAGGTGCGTGGTTAACAAGTTCAATGATTTTTTCCGCGCCGATGTTGACTATTGGCACGGGGAGATCAAGAGCGAGTTGAACATCGACGACGGCGAGGAAAAGACCGTCGAGGAGGCGGCGGCCGCGCTCG
This sequence comes from Syntrophorhabdus sp., assembly GCA_012719415.1. Taxonomy (NCBI): domain Bacteria; kingdom Pseudomonadati; phylum Thermodesulfobacteriota; class Syntrophorhabdia; order Syntrophorhabdales; family Syntrophorhabdaceae; genus Syntrophorhabdus; species Syntrophorhabdus sp. The sequence continues at coordinate 10,220 of JAAYAK010000181.1, read as the reverse complement.
CGGAGAAGCAGACGGGAGTGTTCAGCGACAGTGCAAGCTACCTCACATGTCGGCTCTGCGATCAGAGCAATGAAGAATGCCGTCTGGACATCGAGGAGCAGGTGATGGATGCGATTCTCACGGTCGCGCCGGAGTTCAATATGTGGAACTCGTACTAACACCGCAAGCGAGGCAGGGGGGAGGATCCGCTTTCAAAAGAGAAGGAAGAACGTAACCCCCCGGCGCTTGGCGGGAGCTGCCGATCACGGTACCAAACCGCAGGGGCCGGGGGGAACAAATGCCACGGGAGGGATAAACATCATGGCAACAAAAGCAGGACCCGGCATCACGAAGACAGTTCCCCGCATCACCGACAAAAGCGCGGAGTGGCTCCCAGAAACATTCCCCAGCCTTCACGCCGGGCTGGAATATGTGCCCGACGCCACGCCGCGGCTGTTCGCGGGATTGGCGTACTTCGTAACGTCCCGCCCCATGTAGACAAGGGAACGGCACAGGGCGGACACCCCGACGTGCAGGTCGGAGAAGTGCTCCTCCGATGCCATCGCCCGGGCGAGACTGTCGTAATCGCTTCCTGCCGGGTTGTTGTCCCACGACTCCCGTGGTCCATGCGCCTCAGGGGATACCCCTGGGGCCCCAGGACGGCCCGTATGGAGCCCGAGGATTACCCCAGAGCATTCCGGTGCCGGTACAGGGGGGATTGGATGCAAGTTGACATAATAATTATTATCACAGTAGACATAAAGTATTGACACAAGCTGTCATACATAGTATAAGTGATGAGTATACAAGATTATGTAAACGCATGTGAACGGAGGAAGCCAGCATGGAAGAGAGAACGCAGGAACGAAAACGCAGGCGTTTCATAAAGAGAGTGGTTCCCCGCGAGGAGAAGATCCGCGTGTCCACGGACTATCCGGTCTCCCGGTACCGGGTCCTCGCCGATGCCGTTTCCGATGGAACCCTCCCTCCCTTCGCAGCCATCTTGAGGAAGGCGCTCAACGACAGCTATGACCGTATTGCAAAGATGAACGGCAGGGGCAATGAGTAGCCCTCACGGCGGCGGTTGTATCAGCGGTGTATTCACCCCCAGCGCAATCTCACAGCAGCAAGTTGTGTCGGGTGCAGTCAATCACATTTACAGGAGGCATCACATGGAAGAAGAAGCACGACGCACCTACGTCCTCACCATCCGGGCCACCCCGGGGCAGTACGAGAAGCTACGGAAGCTCGCAGGGCAGTACAATACCTCGATGAACCGGTATCTCCTCGACGCCGCCCTGAACATGCGGCTCCAGGCGCCCCCCGTCATGGCGGTCGTGGGGGATGCCGCCGGACCCGACGCCTACCTCGACAGCCTGGGGAAGATCGAGCGGGAGCTAATGAGGATCGCAGAACTGCTCTCGGAGCTCCAGCTGAGTTTCGGTGAAGCCCGGAAGAAGGGCGAGATCGAGGAGAAGTACGCCCTTGAGTGCGTCCTCTTCCTCCAGAACATCGACTACCTTGCGGGGAACATCGAGGAGTACGCCGCTGGCGAGGCCCACGCTCTCGCAGCCCGTGAGGCCTGGGCATGATCGCCAAGGTGGTGATAGGTGACGATTTCGCGGCCGTGCTGAGATACGCATCGAGAAAGGGCCCGCTCCTCTCAACGAACATCGTGAGCCCTTTCGGGTCCTGGGATGTGGGCCCCTTGGCGAGCGAGATGCAGCTCTACGCGACCTGCAGGCGTGATGTGAGAAAGCCCGTCCTCCACGTTGCGATACGGCTCCCCCTGCAGGACGCGATGCGCCTTGTCGATGCCGACTTCCTTTCCCTGGCGAAGCAGTTCATGGGCAGGATGGAGATCGACAGGAACCGCCACCAGTGGGTGGTATACAAGCATGACCCGGACCACGTCCACCTCATCGTCAATCGCATCGATGTGGACAGGAACGCCTGGCGGAACAGCTTCGCGTACTTGAGGGCCATGTGCGCCTGCCGGGAGCTCGAGGGTCTCTATGGCCTGACCCCTGTCACCTCTGCCCTCGACATGACGAAGATCCTTCTGACGAGGGGGGAACTTGCGATGGAGGCGCGGACGGGAAGGGCCTGTCCTAAGAGGGTCATATACCGGGCCGTCAACAGGGGGATCGTCCAGTGCGGATCCCTCGATGACCTGGAAAGCATGCTCGCCGCAGAGGGGATATCGATGCGTGTGAAGCCCGGGAAGGGCGTCTCTTTTGCGTATGACGGGATCGCCTTCCAGGGCAGGAGGATCTCCCGCTGCTGCAGTCTCGAGAGCATTGAGCGGCGGATCGCCGAGCGGGAAGCGCCTGAGGAAGAGGCCTTCCATCCCGGGCCGGTAAAAAACGTGACAGCCATCCCCCGGAACGCGGAGACCGGTACGACCGGCAGAAGCATGAGGGATTCCAAGAGGTTGCGAGGAAGAACCCCGTCCCGACCGCAATCATCGGGTGTGAGGCAGGTATCGTGAGGGATTCCAGTGCGTTACACAACATGATCTCACCAGCGGGACCGCCGGCGCCGTCAGGAATGCATCCCCGGGGAGAGATCCTCCCGATAACGGGGCGGGCGCATACCGTTCATGCATCGACAGTGTTCGGTAGCGGTAAAACCATGAGGGATACCAACAACTTATGAATGCCATCACGGAGGGGACCGATGCTGACGGAGAAACAGATACTTACCGCCTATGAGCTGAAGAGGCAGGGGAAGGCGTATCGCGAGATCGCGCAGGCCGTCGGTCTCGACGGCAAGACGCAGCACTCCCAGGTGGTCAGCGGCCTTCGCTACTACGTGATGGGTTACCAGGCGGCGGCGCGGAAGATGGAATCCGCTTCACGGAACCAGCACCCATCGTGGACCGAGAGAGTGATCTGCTTTGCCATAGGAGCTGCGTTCAATATGGCTGTCACGGCGATCATATTCTTAATCTGAGTAAGGAGGGACGCCATGCCCCACATAATCGATTTCGTTCGGTACCGGAACTCGAAGGAGATAACGGGCATCGGTGATGATACGGGCGATCATCATGATGACCATGATTATCCCCTCGACGGGATCTTCTATGCCCATGATGGCTACGATACTCCAGTGGAAGATGATTCTGTTTGGGATCTTGAACCGTAAGATAAGAACAACCGGAAGGAAGACAAACATGATGTACATGGACTTGCGCGAGCTTAAGGCTCTTTTTGGCGAGAAGAGGGTGGATTACCTGCTGACGCACAGCAGGATCCCCCTCGCCAGGGTTGATGACGACCTCGTGGTGATGGATAACCTTTATAGGCTGGAAAGGGAGCTCACGGAGGACAACGAGGACTTGCTGTGAGCGAGACGGGACGGGGAATGCACGCATTTTGTTCATCCGCATCTCGGGAGGAAGAATGACAGAGGATCTTCATGAAGCGATAGACATGGGATGGATCGAATGGGTGAGGCAGCTCATCGAAGGCGGCGCGGACGTGAACGCGACGGACAGGCGCGGGGTGACGCCGCTCCAGACCGCCATCGAGCACGGCGAGCTCGATATCGTCCGCCTCCTCATCGAGAAGGGGGCCGACGTGAACGAGAGGGACGTCCGCGGCTGGACACACCTCGCCCTGGCCTCTGCCCTCGGGCGGCCCGACATCATCGATCTCCTCATCGCTCACGGCGCGGACGTGAACGAAAGGGACGACATCGATGACACGGCGCTCCACTGGGCGTGCACCTATGCCCGCCCCGCGGCGGTCCGTCTCCTCTTCTCCCACGGGGCAGAGGCGAACACAAGGAACGTGACGGGCAGCACGCCCCTCGACATGGTGCTCCAGCTCTCCCCGGAGAACCCCGCCCGGGAGGAGATCCTGGACCTCTTCCGGGAATACGCACCGGAGACGGTGATGGAGGGGTTCTGCGGGGGCCCCGGCAGATAAGGTATCCAGGATCCTGCATGACCTTGAGACGGGGTGTCTGATACATCCTTAAAGGAAGGTTCAACACGCACGAAAGGACAGCACATCGGCTATGTGAGGGTCAGCTCCGTCGAGCAGAACACCAATAGACAACTGGAAGGTGTCGAGCTCGACCGCACCTTTACCGACAGGGCCTCCGGAAAAGATACCAGACGCCCCGCCCTGGAGGAACTGCTCCGGTTCGTTCGCGAGGGAGATGTCGTCATCGTGCACAGCATCGACCGGCTGGCAAGGAACCTTCCCGACCTCCGCAGGATCGTCGAGGACCTGACGGGCCGCGGCATACAACTCCGGTTCGTGAAGGAGAACCTGACATTCAGCGGCGATGACTCTCCCATGTCGACCCTCCTTTTGTCCGTCATGGGGGCCTTCGCGGAGTTCGAGCGGGCCCTCATCCGGGAGCGTCAGGCGGAGGGCATCGCGGCGGCGAAACGCAGGGGCGTTTACAAGGGCCGTAAAAAGGCCCTGAGCAGAGAGCAGGCTGAGGAGCTGAAGGAGAGGGTCCGTAACGGAGAGAGGAAATCGGCTCTGGCGAAGGCCTTCCGGATCTCAAGGGAGACCCTCTACCGCTACCTCGCGACGTGATGTGCTTGCATGCACCCTGGAGGACGATATGAAAAGGAGCATCAGAGAAATGTTTGACGCCATGACCCGCGGGGAGGTCCCGTCCGCGGAGGAGCTCGACGCGATGCATGTCTCGTTGAATCCCGGCGAGAACGTGGCCCGCCGCAGGCAGCTCCAGGACAGATATGCCTTTCTCGGGGCCACATCCATCCAAGAGGGGCTCATGGCGTTCGGGTTCGAATGCGGTGACGGGTGGCTCCCCATCCTCGAGAAATTATTCGCGGGATTCCAGGAACTTGCGGACAAGGACGGCACCGCCAGCAGGTTCACCCAGAGATCGTCCCTTATCGTCCCCTGTTGGCCGCACACCTCGCAGGTGACCGTGGAGAGGGCCTCGGCCTTAAAGGGGCAGGCGACATGGACATATGGGACTGGATACAGGACAACGGCCTGGCAGAAAAGATCTTTGCCGAAGCTGTGAGGAAGGCGATCGCAGAGACACATGCGGCAGGGCTGCCGACCTGCCACGGCAGTGACATAGAGGGTTACAGGATGTGCTTTCTCTTCCCTGACGGCCATAAGGAGTACTTCGACACCATAGAAGAGGGAAACGCGATCCTGGAAAGGCACGGTCTCAAGTAGAGGTTTGTTTCATGGAGGACGAAGAAATGGACAACTCACGGAAGGAAAGACATTTGGTGGACGCGAGCGACCTGGACGACATGCATGATCGACTGCGCCAGGCCGTGGAGGTTCTTGACGTTGAAAAGGCCCGCCGGCTTCTCGACCTTGCCGATGAAATGGGTGCTGCACAGATCCGAGCCCTCTTCCAGGAGGACATTTACGACAGACTGCTCCAGGCCATAGAGGCATGCGATCCGGAGGGTGTCCGACGCCAGCTCCAGTTCTTGAAGGACATCGACAGCCTGCGCAAGGCAGAGACAAACATCGAGGTCGTCAAGAGGAAACTGACGGAACTGAAACCCTACCTGAAGGAGAAGTACAACGTTACAGGGGTCGGCATCTTCAATTCGCGCCTTCGCGAAGGCTCCGATGAGGAAGGGGACTGGGAGGTGCTGGTGGATATCGAAGGGCCTCTCGGCCCCGTCGGATTCATTGGACTCGAGAACTACCTCAGCGATGCCCTGGGTGCCAGGGTCAGTCTGATCGAGGGCCTGAAGAAGCCTGTAGGCCAGCATATCCTGGACGAGGTGGAGTATCTGTGAGCCCGATGTCAAGGGCCGGAACAATTCCCCGCTACCGAAGGAAGAGCGGGAAATGATCTTGGGTGAAAGCGCGCCTGACATCAAACGGCTGTAACATGATGGTGGGCTGTCGTCCGTGGATGGTGACGATGAGAGCGCTTGTTATCTCTGCGCCCAAGGGGATTCATTCCTGATCAAGTCATCTTAATTCATCTTAAGGTAGCGGCGTGAAAAGGGGAAGGGGCGGGGATCAGAAGACCCTTTATAACAATGACGGCTTAGCGCTCAAGTGGAATAGATTAAGATGGAATGATTACGCTCACTGACTCAAGGAGGCAAATCGCTCGTATTGAGATCTTCTTATCGACTATTCTTGCAGAAGTTTCCTATTATTTGCTCCCAATGGCACTTCGTAATCGTAGGAGGCAACAACCCTGCTGTCGCTTAAGCGAACTATGCTGACGTTAACGTAGACCACAATATTCGCCTCTGAATATGTTCCGACTAGCACGTATTGTGCCTTCTGCTCATTGCTGATCGCGTACACTTCCCTCGAAAGGAAAAGCTCCCCCTCACTCCTCTTCATATACACTGATTTTCTCAACTTCATTTGGATTATTCTGTAGGACATCTGCGTCAATCGTGATGCCATTTGCTCCGATATCGTCCTTCCAAATGCGGATGAGGTCTCTATGTTGTTTATGTTCACAAGACTCGCGACCAATATGGCCTGCTCGGGAGCTATGGGAGGCACCGCTCGTTCCACGAGTTGTTCTGCAGCCTTGTAACTGTAGTCCTTCAGATTCGCATCAAGATCCCAGTAGCCCTTTACAGACGCACAGCCCGGTAACACAATCATCATTGTGCATATACCCGCCAACAAAATCATATGAAGCCGCGCTCTAAATGCTGTCAAGAAATTCGAGTAACACCTGATCATCAACTTCCCCCTGCACCTATGATATGTGTTCAGTTAACTACTTTGATTGTTTTTGATGGGGAATCATCATTGTAGTGCCAGGAATCGGCAAACTTAACATAGTAACAATCTGTTTTTCTCATCAGATACTGATTGCCGTCCAAAACCGATGTCGTCAATATGATCTCCGTGTTTGGACCCTTGGGATTCCAGAAACCTGGAAGGGCGTCATCAAGCATGTCGACGCCAGCAAGAGCTCCGCCCACAACCGCTATTCTTCCGGCGACACTCCACGGCTGATCGAAGGCTTCTCTCACCACCATCACAGCCCCCGTTAATAGCGCCAACTTTCCGGCCCGAGGCTGTTTTAAGGGTTCTTTGTGATAGACAACCTGCGCACTATAAGAAACTTTAAGAGCTCCGGTATCCTTCACGGCTATTACTTTAACACCTTTATTGAACAGCTTTGTCGTCAACATGTTCTGAAAGCCCGCGCTGAAAGGGCTGTCATCTTTTCTTTCCAAGTATGCGTACCGATCCATCGCGTTTCTTGCCGTCAAGCCCAGTCTGATCTGTTCCGCTACGTCTTCAGCCAGCACATCCCAATGCTGAACTGATTGGACCGTTCGCTGCGAAGTCATTTCAAAAGAAGTTGCTAACGGGGCTTGAGAACAACCAACAATGAATAACAACATGAAGACCAAAAACACACCCCGAGCTACCATGTTCATGATCTAAGCCTCCTTCAGACTGGTAATATCAAAATTATCCTTGATTCATTAGAAATGTCAAGAATAGTTGTAATAGAAATATATATCGAGGAATAATCCTGTCCCGTCGCATCCGGCTCCAACGCGAATCTCTGAACCCGGAAACATCTGCCCCAGCCGCTTTGAACTCATCCCAAGTGACCCCGGTGAATAGATCAAGCCAATAGCTTCGCTTTGTCACTCCCTTTCCTTGTTGGTTATCCGCTGGGCTGCAATTTCCAAAATGCTATCCCTCCGAATGTTATATGTCAATATAGTATAAGGAATTAGTAAGGCTCGTCTAAATGTGATAGTCCTTTTCTATTCCGGTTCGGTTGATGGTGGGCCTTTGAGGAAAGGTTGATGTTTGTTTCATCTAAATGTTGTTAGAACCAGTCTGCGCGGTAAGCTGCAAATTACGGCGTGAAGTGGATTTACTCGTCAGACATCATTATAGCTCGCCGACTTCGGATTTGGACGGTTTTTGCAGATCACCTTGAACATCTTCGTAAGGGAAGCGTTCATAATACATGCCCATTACTAGCTCAAACCGGGCCTGATTAGGATCTTTTGCCAGTGTGTTCCTCCACTCCTTGGTGGTCCCCGCGAGGGTCACCTCGAGGTCAAGAAACGAGAAATACTGGGTTTTGCCATTAATCGTAATCCACCCTATCTCTTGATCTATTTCTTTTTTTGCGATTTCCCCATGGTCCAGAAACTCCCTGAGAAGACCTTCGTCTAGGCTAAATGTGGTTCCCGCCGGGACATTGATGCTGCTTCGCACTGTGAGTTTCTTGGCGGGGATTTCTCTTGTGTCACCCTTTGATACCGATTCGAAGAGGTTGCGAAGGACCCTTTCCGCCCTCCGACCTTTTCGGCTCAACCTATCGCTGAAAATGTGGTACGTAGAAAACCTTGTAACTGTCTTTGGTGGGTATGGGCGAAGAATGAGCGATGGAATATGTATTTGGAGCCAATAGCTAAGAAGATTCGGGCAGTCGCGGAAAAGCGGCATTTTCTCTGAAACCCTGCCAATGCCAATAAGCTTCTTTTGTAGCACGTCTCTTGAATGTTCATTGGTCAGGCCACATGTGAGACCGTTGTGGGAAAATGCGACTTTCGTTACATCAACGGCAATGCATCCAAAAACGATGCGTCCTCCATTCTTCTTCGGCATCCTGTCGTGTAGCTGTTTTCTTGCTTCAGACAGTCTCTTTGGGAGCTGATTAGGACTGCCAACTCTCTTGCATTCCAAATAAAACGCTTGATCGCCTGTTAGAGCAATAATGTCCGTCTCCGTGGACAAGTCCACTTCGCAACCAGCCTGACAGAAATAGCTCGCAATTCGAAGCTCAAACTGAGTGTTCCTAGATTGAGAATCGGCGTCAAGAGCCGCGAAATCTGTACCACCAACAACGATCTCAAGCTTCTCATCGATGCCTGATGGAAGTCGTGTGGTAATCCCTTTAAGTATCCACATCAACTCATGCACTTCGCGCAAGACATAGAGCATCCAGTCAGTTGGGCTTTCGAAGGGTCCTTTTGCTGAGTTCTTGAAGATCTTTGACGCGTTAACCGAGCCTTGTTCGGTAATCAACCGAAGGTACTCGATATATCTCTCTATCCTTGTGTTTTTTGTTTCAATTCCGCGTCTTCTAACAAAGTTCCTGATTTCGACAAGATCTGCAACGTGATGGGATAACTCCAAACTCGGCACAGTCTCGGTAGGTAACGGATAGGATTTGAGTTCTTCTTGCATGACGTCTAATAATTAATATACTTCTATCTGGAGTTTCTTGAATCTTATTATGTTAAGTCGAGAAGCGTCAAGGACAATCCCCTGACAAGGGATTACGAATTCAAATGTTGCATATGAACCTAATTTATGCGCCATGGGACCGCCAGGTAGACGAAAATATTTACAAAAACTCGAAATGAAAATAGACGATTGATGACTCGATCTCGGTCGAGTCCATAAAAACGTTGTCCTGTTCTTTGTTTGTTCGTGATTTCCACAAGAAAAACTACACCCTTTTCCAGTTGCCTTGCTTGGCACTTTCAGGAAGAAGTCGACCCAACCTCACGGACGGCCTTGTACTAAGCCGTTATTCCTCGCTCCCGCCCACCTTCTCATGCGCACACCCGTCCCATATCTCCTGCGGGAGGACGATCCTCTCCGTTCCGGGAATGTTCCAGACCGACGCCCCCGTGTTAAGATCGATCCCGTTTCTCAGGTACGCCCTGTATGCCAGCTGGCTGCAGTAGAAGGATCCCTCCGTGGCTGAGTCGAAGAAGTTGAGGTTATAGGGCTTGTTCAGCTCCGCCTGCCTGATGCAGTACGCGGCAACGTCCTCCCGAATCGCCACGGCCCTGGCCGGGTCAATATCTGCCGACAGGAGAGGATATGCAGCGCCGTAGAGCATATCGACAAAGGGGCCTCTCTCGGATCCCATCTCGCCGGCGTTCCACGCGTTGCCGATAACGTCGAAGGTGATGACCTTGCCCTTTGCACCCGCCTCAACGCACCTGCCCCCGGGCCCGACATAGATGACTATGTGGTCCACGTCCCCCGGTATGAGCTTCCCGATAAGGCGCCAGAACTGCCCGGTGATGTCCGCACCGCCGCCGTCCGTGGTACAGAGCAGGTCACCCGTCTCAACCTTCAGGCCTTCTATCTCGTACGTATGGATCATGGTCCTTCCTTCACTCCGACGGTCCCAGGTAATTCTGTTACCACGTCGTCTGCCCCATCTTCCTGTAAATAGGCCTCATGACCTCGGCCAGAACGAATTCCTGGTGCGCCTTGACGGCCTCTTGAAAGGCAAACCATTTC
>JAAYAK010000180.1 GCA_012719415.1 Syntrophorhabdus sp. | reverse complement strand
TGTAACCCAGACCGTTATCGGTGCCCGAGGAGATCGTGACGGAGCCACCCTTCGGCATGGCCTGCGCGGCATTGTTGATGAGATTGACGAGTGCCTGCTGGATGTGGATCCTGTCAACACGGACAATCACGGGCTCCGCGCTTCGGCGGACCTCAACGGTCACGTTCTTGAAACGTGTGAGGTGGTGTTCCATAAAAAGGACGGTGTCGTCGACGATGTCGTGGAGATCACATTCCTCCCTTCTCGGTTCGTCCATCCGGGAGAAATCGAGGAGTTTCATCAGGACGTTCGCCAGGCGGCCCGCTTCCTGGTCTATCATCGCGGCATAACGCCTGATCCGGTCAACATCTCCTGTCTTTTCAATCCTCTTCGCGAAACCCTGAATGGAAATGAGGGGATTCTTGATCTCATGGGCGATGGAGCCGGCGAGTTCACCCAGGGAGGAGAGCTTGTTCGCCCTTACGAGCTCTCCCTCGAAACGCTTTATCCGCTCTTCGCGGAGGCGAAGGGCTTTGAGCTTTTCGTTGAGGACGGCGTAGACATCATTGAGTTCCTTTATGTTTTTTTCGAGGAGGGTGTTACGCGCCGTGGAAAGGCTTTTCTCCTCCTCCAGAGCGATCTCAAGGTCCCTCGTCCGGTCCGGTGTCCCGGTCCGCCTCTTTTTCCCCTGTCGCGTCATCAGTAAAAGAAGACCTCAAACTCGCAATAATTGAAGCCCGCGGACCAACTCTTGGTCTGTGTTGACCTGGCTTTCTTCCCGTAAACGTTCTCGAGGAGTCCCGCGATGATCCCGCTTTCCATGTCGCAGAACATCTCGCCCGTGTATGTGAATCCGGCGCAGGTTATGCATTCGAAGAGCTTCACGGTGACGTGGTCCTCGTCGACGATCGCCACCTCGGGGATCCCGATCTTGAGGTTCCGTATCGTCTCGGAAAACTCTTCCACGGTCCGCACGGGAAGCATGTTGCCGACCTTCTTCCCCATCATGTAGAGAGTGGCCCCCGATGTCTCGCCGAGGATGCTGCGCATGCCTATGATCCGCAGGATCCGGAACAGGAGGAGAGGCACTTCCTCCCCCAGTTGCGGGCGCACTATGCTCTTGATATCGTCGACGACATAGTCTTTCATGTGATGTCCTCCACCGGTACTTCGCCCCCCTGTTTTCCGGCCTCCCGGGTCTTCCTGTCCAGTTACGGCATCTTTTCGTTCGGGCCGGACGGCAGATCTCTTCCGATGACCTCCGTCATGGCCTCCTGGATGAGACCATTTGAAGCGATGACTCCGCCCCCGTAAATGTTGAATCTCCCGCCCGAAATGCTCGACAGGGAGCCCCCGGCCTCTTCCACGATGAGCGCGCCCGCCGCGAGGTCCCAGGGGTTGAGAGATATCTCCCAAAAGCCGTCGAAACGCCCGCACGCCACGTAGCTGAGGTTCAGGGCCGCCGAGCCGTCTCTTCGGACAGCCTGGGCCTCGTAAAGGAAATCCACGAAGTGATCGATGTTGTTGTCAGGGTTGGTGGTGATATCGTAGGGGAACCCCGTGCTGAGGAGCGATGCCTTGAGGTGCCGGACCGACGAGACGCGTATCCTGTTGCCGTTGAGATAGGCGCCCATCCCCCGGACCGCGACAAAAAGCTCATCCATGATGGGGCCGTAGACGACTCCGACGACCACGGTACCCTTGACCTCGTAGGCGATGGAGGTGCAGAAAAAGGGATATCCGTGGGCGTAGTTCGTCGTGCCGTCGATGGGATCCACGATCCACCGGTTCCTGTCTCCCTCGAAAAGGTTCGGTTTTTCCTCGGCGATGATGTCATCTTCAGGAAAACGCTCTTTCATCACCGATACGATCATTTCCTGGCAGGCTATATCGACGTCGGTGACGAGGTTTATCTCACCCTTGTGATGGATGGCAAAGTCTTCCTTGAGGGAATCCTTCTGCATCCGTCCCGACGCGAGCGCCAGTTCGACAGCCGTCTGCAAAGGGTCTTTCATACCTGGTAATTCTAATCGATAATTTCTTTCATTTGCAAGGAAACAGTGAATTGACAATGTCCGGCATGTAGTCTATTATTTCGGGAATGGCGGAACTCAGGCGAGACCCTCTCACGGGGAACTGGGTAGTCGTGGGATATGGCGGCTCAAAGTCAAGCGGAACGGGTGTTTGTCCCTTCTGTCCGGGTCACGAGTCGATGACCCCGCCGACCATCCGCGAATACACAGACGACCGCGGCGACTGGCTGGTCAGGTGCTTTTCCGCCTCCAACCCCATCTTTGTTATCGAGGTCGCCGAGGACAGACGGGGTGAGGGCCTCTACGACAAGATGGGCAACGTCGGCGCCCACGAGATAATCGTCGAGAACCGGTCCCATTCGCGGACGGTGTCGATGTACAGCAAACAGGAACTGCTGTTGGTCCTCAACATGTACCGGGACCGCATAGTCGATCTCAAGGGAGACACCAGGTTCAAGCATGTGCAGGTGTTCAAGAACCACGGCGAACTGGCGGGGTCGTACCTCCTCCATCCCCACTCCCACGTGCTGGCGACGCCGATCGTTCCGGCCCGGGTTTCCCGGGAGGTCATCACGACACGCAGCCACTTCATGCAGAAAGAGAGGTGCCTTCTCTG
>JAAYAK010000179.1 GCA_012719415.1 Syntrophorhabdus sp. | reverse complement strand
TCTCTCATTGGCCTGCCTCCTTATTCTGGCTCTGTACTTTGTGTTTTTGGTGACTCACCAAGTATAACCCACGACAACCAAGGAGCAGGCCTTTTCTTGTTCGGTTGTCAGCCATTATATCTAGGAAAGACTGGCAGCAGATGACCACTGAACGGTGAAAAGTTCGACGCGAGCTTTTTCTGGATCCCGGATCAAGACCGGGATGACGACAAAGACGGCTTTATCAACTCAAACGACTGCCTCCTGTTTCGGTTCCAACGGTTCCAATCATCTTCTTGACTTACGCTGTCGATACGGGTATCGTATAACGTAACTGTTATCGATGGAGGTTGGCATGAAGGCGGTGAAGGTGTCTCCAAAGTACCAGGTGGTCATCCCCCGGGAGATCAGGGAGACCATGGATATCAGGCCCGGCACAAAGGTGCAGGTCCTCCTGTACGAGAATCGCATCGAGCTTATTCCCGTGAGGAGCCCGGCTAAGATGAGAGGCTTCGTAAGGGGGATCGATACCACGGTGGAGCGGGAGGAGGACGACAGGGCATGAACCTCGTCGACTCATGCGGGTGGCTCGAGTACTACGCGGATGGCCCCAACGCGGACTTCTACGCCGGCGCCATCGAGGATATCGATAACCTCATCGTCCCCGTGATATGCATCTACGAGGTTTTCAGAAAGATATTGCAGCAACGGGGTGAGGCCCCGGCCCTGCAGGCCGTCGCGTTGATGCACCAGGGGCTCATCGTTGACCTGTCTTCCCCCCTGGCCCTTTCCGCCGCGAAGATTGGGGTGGAACTGAAAATGCCCCTCGCCGACAGCATCATCCTCGCCACAGCCCGCGTCCACAACGCGACCGTCTGGACGCAGGACGCGCACTTCAAGGACATCGAAGGCATCCGGTACGTGGGAAAAACCTGAAAGACCGCTTGAACCGCTTGAGCAGCTTGAACCGCTTGACAGCCTGTTGAGCGTTAGAGGATAGAGGCTGAGCCGCCGCTTACGCCCGGCGGTATTCAGATACTTTCGTTGTGGACTATTAGATATAATATGTTATAGGATAATACAGGAGGTGCGGAATGGGGAAGAATATATCCGTCTATCTGCCTGACGATCAGATCAATTTCATCAATGCCCAGAAGGAAGGCGCGAGCCAGGTCGTACAGAAGGCGATACGGCTTGTCATGCAGGCGGGCAAGGACAGGTCGGGCTACGACGACGTCACGGCGGCCGCCGCCGACATAGGGCGGAGCGGGGGCCTCGAGGATGTGGTAAGGTCCTGGCACGCCGACAGAGATGCCGACCGATGGTAGGCCTCGACACGGGTTACTTCATGGGGATGATGCTCGGAGACAGGGGCATCATCGGGCACTGGGAAGCCCTGAAGGAAAAAGAGGCCGCGCCCTGTGTGTCCGTTCTGACCCTGGGTGAGATCCTCTACCTCACCATACGGATAGGCAAACCGCAGCAGGGCAGGAAAATGGTCGAAGGCATAGAAAAAACGTGCACCGTCCTTGACGTCAACAAGGCGGTGGTCGAAAAGGCCGCCGCTCTCAAGGGAGGTCACGGCACCCCCTATATCGATTCCATCATCATCGCGTCCTTCCTCGAGAACGGATGCAACGAGATCCACACGAAAGACAGAAAACACTTCGGAGCGGTAAAGGACAAGAGAGCAAAGGTCGTCGTCTGGGAGTAGGAAGAAGCGCTTGAGCAGCTTGAACCGCTTGAGCGTTAGAGGCGGAAGGACCTTCAGACTGGTCTATAGTACTCTCGCAAGGGGTGTCCTGCGGGCCAGCGCCGTTAGGGTCCAGCTTGCAGCAAGGGCGAAGGCGAAGGCGAGGAGGAATTTGAGGCCTGCGGGGATGGGCGCGGTAAGGAGCATGAACTGTGCCCAGAGGACGAACATGTAGTGGAAGATGTAGATGCCGTAGGCGTTGTCGGAGAGGCTGTCGCCGATGGGCAGGTCTTTCGTGAAGAACCTGCGGGCGAGGCCGAGGCTGCCAAGGATCGTGAAGACGCAGCAGAAGGAGAGGGTGGCGTTGAGAAGGACCTTTGTTGCCGACGGCGTGAGGCCGGGGATGAGCACCGGGCCGAGGGCGTTCGCGACATAGCTCAAACCTCCCAGGGTGAGCCAGAGGGGCCAGTGCCTGAGGTTTCCCCGCGAGAGGGAGCGTGACATGTCCCCGGCGCCCAGCATGACGCCCATGAGGAACCAGGCGAAATAGAGGAAGACCCTCGGCGCGTGGGGAAGCCCGAAGGGGCCGGCGAGGAAGAGCGAGTCCGGCAGGTCGAAGAAAGACAGGGGAACGATCGTCGCCAGGGTCACGGCAAGAAAGACGCCAGGGAGCGTGCCCGTCGGCCCGGCTGTCCAGGCGAAGCCCTTCATGGCCCGGGGCAGGAGCCGAAACGCCGCGGCCGTGACGGCGCAGAAGACAAGAAGGAGCCACAAAAACCACAGCGGCCCCGTGTTCCATGTCCCGCCGGCGAAGAAACTCGCCAGATAATGCCCCTGACCGGCGGATGCGCTCAAAAGCCAGGACGGATAGAAGGCGATCGGGCTCAGCACGACGGAAAAGAGGACAAAAGGCACTCCAAGCCGCTTTGCCCTGTCCGCCATGAACCGTCCTCCCCCCTTGCGCGCGATGGAGGAGGCGACGAAGAGCCCGGATATGAAGAACATGAGGGACATGAAGAAAAGGTCGTTCCAGCTCACAAGGATATCGAGGGGCCAAAACCGCGCCGCGTCGACGACAGGCATCGGGGATTCCCTGTAGCGCGCCGCGTCGAAGCTGCTGAACGTCGTGTACGCCAGCGCCGAGTGATGGGCAACCACCGACACGGTCACAAGGCTCCGCAAGTAATCGATCCCCACATCCCGGCCCAACGGAAAACCACCTTTCTCTGTGATGTTCGAGTCCCACACAGTATACGGGGCGGGAGGGAAGGAGGCAAGGGGGAAAAGACCGCTTGAACCGCTTGAACCGTTGGAACCGTTGGAACCGTTAGAACCGTTGGAACCGTTAGAACCGTTGGAACCGTTAGACAGCCTGTTGCTAGACTCATTTTCTCCGTCATTCCGGCGAAGGCCGGAATCC
>JAAYAK010000178.1 GCA_012719415.1 Syntrophorhabdus sp. | reverse complement strand
GTTGCAATATCTGGTTGAAACCCTTGGACATGTTGTCTCCTCCTAAACGTTGAAGAGAGAATCCGCCTCTTTCACGTATTCCTCGAGGATGTTCCTCTTCCTGTCGCCGGCATCCCTGAACTCGACGTTCATCACCCTGCCGAAGAATTCGTTCGTGAGCCTGCGGACCTCTTCAAATTCGCTCTTTATGAAATTGCCGTACTTCCTGTCGACGAGAACGACGAGATCATCCCCGTCGATGGAGCATTCGCAGGAATCGAACATGCTTCCCAGGAAAGGTTTCTTCTTCTTGAGGTACTCCACGAAGCCATGAACGCTGTCCCCGGCCGGGCGGCCACCAACTGCTGAAGCATTCTCCTCGCCGGACGGCGCGGACGGAGTATGGGAAACGTCACCCTCCGATTCCTGCCTGCCGTCTCCCGTATCCCGTTCCCTGCTCCCTGTATCCTGCTCCCTGTATCCTGCCTTCTGTATCCTCTCCCCTGCCCGCGAGACCTGCGGCTCCCCCCGTTCCAGCTCTCCTATCACCTTTTCCACGTCCCTGAGCTGCGACAGGTTGTAGAGGTTGATGTAGAGCGTCTCCAGGGCGATCCGCGGGAAAAGCCCCCGCATGAGGTCTTCACTGCGGAGCATGTAATAGAGCATGTTCTGGATCTCGTAATACTCCACGTCCGCGATGAGCGCGCTCAACGTCTTATACTCGTCCTCGCCCATGGTGATGAAATCGGGCAGCCCCCCCACGGCCTTCACGATCATCATGTTCCTCATGTAGGAGACGAGCCCGCGGTAGACCTGGTTCACGTCATACCCCTCGCCCAGGGTCGTCTCGATCGCCGAAAGCCCGTCCTTCAGGTCCTTCGTGAGAACAGACCTCACGATGCGATGGATGACCTCCTTCTCGACAACCCCGATGATGTTGATGACATCGCCTTCAGAGATGTGCTGTCCGCTGTATGCTATTACCTGTTCAAGGATGGATTCTGCGTCGCGCATGGAGCCGTCCGCTTCGACGGCCACGTGATGGAAGGCCCCCTCGTCGAAGGTTATCCCGTCCTTCTTGCAGACGGCCTTGAGCTGTTCCACGATCTCCTTTTCCGTGATGCGCCTGAAATCGAAGCGCTGGCAGCGGGACATGATCGTATAGGGGATCTTCTGGGATTCCGTGGTGGCGAGGATGAAGATGTTGTGTCCCGGGGGCTCCTCCAAGGTCTTGAGGAAGGCGTTGCGGGCCTGGTCCGTCAGCATGTGGGCCTCGTCGAGGATGTAGACCTTGTAGGCCGCCTTCATGGGAAGGTAGCGCACCGTCTCCCGCAGTTCCTTGATGTCGTCGATCCCCCGCGTCGAGGCGGCGTCGATCTCGATGACGTCCACGAAGTTGCCGCTCGCTATCCCCACGCAGTTCTCGCAGACGTTGCAGGGTTCGGCTGTGGGGCCGTTGACGCAGTTGACCGCCTTGGCCAGGATCCTGGCGAGCGAGGTCTTGCCCACACCCCGGGGCCCGGTGAAAAGGAAGGCGTGCGCTATCCTGCCTGCCTTGATGGAATTCTTGAGGGTGGTGATGATGTGCGGCTGACCGACCACATCATCGAATCTCTGGGGTCTCCAACGTCTTGCTATGACCGTGTAGCTCAAATTTGAACGCCTCTTCGGGGGTTCGTGGTGTGTAACAAAAAAAGCCAGGCTACCTGCGGCACACGGTCGAGCTACTACCGCTGCTTCCTTCCGGACCTGACGGGGTTCATAACCTCCACGTTGCGCAGGGCCTGGCCATTCTCGATCAAAATGGCGGAGAGAGAGGGATTTGAACCCTCGGTACGCGTTAACGTACACACGATTTCCAATCGTGCTCCTTCAGCCGCTCGGACATCTCTCCGGTGACATCTGTTATACCACACTTCAGAAAACCACCTCAAGGGATTTGCGTTGTCACCCTTTGCCAGTCCTCGCGCACGGCCGCGAGAATGTCCTTCGCCCTGTCGGAGTAGAGCATTATCCCCTCCCAGTTCGGCTGGACGGCGATCTTCTGCATGAGGAGCCCGTCTTCGCCGAACCACCGGGGGAGAATGCCCCCGAAGAAGTATCCCCTCCCTCTGAGCCAGTCGGTGAGACCCGAGATGAAGGGCCAGGAAAGTTTGAGCCACACCTGAATGACGACCATACCCCTGTCCAGGGCATCGTGCTCGTATTTCTCGAAAACGGCGGGGAAATCCTGCCCGGCCTGCCGTACGGTCATACGCGTGACGTGGGCAAATTCGAAATGGCTGCTTTCGATGGATGTCGGCTCCCCTCCCGCGGACTCGTCCGTCGCCTTCGCGAGACGGGCGCCGCTCGTGAATCCGTCGTAGATGAACCGCATGGCCTCCTCGTACTGCCGGGGCGCGTAGACGGTGTGCTCCATGGGCCGGTACATCCGCGTCATGTGCAGTGTGGCCACCCGGCCCGTGGCACCCTCCTTCGCGTGGACCTCGGCGGGCATGAGGTCCACTTCGATGGCGGTCTCGATGGCCCCGTGTGCCGCCCATGCCTTCTGGGAATAGACATGGTTGCAGACGGCCTCGCCGAAGACGGCATCGGCACCGTACGCCGGTGCCAGCACCTCGGAGTAATAGCGGATCAGCTCACGGAGGATACCGTGCTTGCGGTAGTCCACGAGGACGAGGCCCTGCCCCCCTTCGTAGACCGTTTCGACCGGGGCGGACCTGTAGATGCTCACATACCCCACGACGATCCCCTTCGAAGAACGGGCAACGGCGGGAATGTTCTCATGTTTCTCAAAGGCCCTGACGAGCCCCTCGGCGTCGTAGACGAGCTTTACCGGGTACTCCTCGCCGTAGACCTTGCGGAAAAGGTCTCCCACGCCCGCGGCGTCACCGGGCTGAAAGGTGTCAATGGTGATGCGTTCATCTTCGGAGATAGTGAGTATGACCGACATGCGTTCCCTCCTGATCTTCGTCCCGCACCCGGCGTCCGTCAGCCGCGAAGACCCGCGTCATCGGGGCAGGCGCGCATGTACCATACCACAAGATTGAGGTAATAGGAATAGCGCAGCCGCATCCGGGAGCCGAAAAGAGAAAGGGGGACAGCGATGACAAAGGCCAGGGACTTTGCCAGCCTGACGGTATCGAACGCCGTGAGGTACAGGCGCCCATGATGCTTCTTCATGAACTTCCTCAGGGAGATATTGTATTCCATGCGGCCCTTCACCCAGGTCTTTCGGACCGTCCTGCCCTGGAGGTGGATGACCTTCGCCCCGGGGAAAAAGACCACCCGGTAGCCCTTCCGCCTCGCCCGGACGCAAAAGTCCGTCTCCTCGAGAAAGAAAAAGAAACGTTCGTCGAAACCCTGAAGATCGTCGAAGGCGTCCTTCCGGATCATGATGGCGGCACCGATAAGCGATTCCACGTCCCGGACAGGACCCGTGTTCCCGCCCGACGCGGCCTGAGAGGCCCGGCCCGAGCCGGGGAACATCTCTCCCGTAAGGCCGGGGACGGCAGCCACGGACCTTTGCAGGCTTAAGTCCTCGTAGACGAGCTGCGGACCCATGAGACCCAGGTCGGGGATGCTTTCCGCGGCGGCCACCATCTTCGCGACCTCGCCTTCGATGAGGCGGGTGTCGGAATTGAGAAGAAGGACGTACCTGCCGGCGGACGCTTTCGCCCCCTGGTTGACCGCAACAGCGAACCCCGCGTTGCGGTCGTTGCGGACATACCGGGCATCGGGACAGGCACGCCGTACGTACTCCTCCGTGCCGTCCGTGGAGGCGTTGTCGATGACGATGATCTCCCTGCCGAGAGAGGCAAGCGAGGTATCCTTCCCGATGGAATCAAAGAGTCCCTCCAGAAGTTCCCTGGTATCCTTGGTGATAATGACGATGGAAAGGGTGGGGTCCGCTTCCATGGCCTCTTCAGGGGGTTCCCGCTTTCTTTGCCGCCTTCAGGGCCTTGCCCTCAAGCTGGACGGGACAGGCGTAGTAGCAGATCCCGCAGTTCGTGCACAGGCTGTCGTCAATCCGTATCTTCTTCGAGGCCTCATCGAAGGACATGGCCGGGCAGTCGAAGGTCTTAAGGCAGCTCTTGCAGCCTATGCAGTCCCGTTCGATGTCCGCCGGGTAGCCCTCGTCCTTCACCGCTCCCTTCATGAGGAGCAGGCACTCGCGTCGGGCGATGACGACCGCCGGGAGCGGCTCTTCCTTGAGACGGTCAAAGGCCTCGCCGATCGTGCGGATCATGGCGGGAACATCGTAAGGGTCGACAATGCGCACGAAATTGACGCCGAGACCCCGGACGACATCCTCGATGGCGACGCCGCGGGTGGCCGTCCCGTCCACGGTGATCCCTGTCTGGGGCGTGGGCTGCATGCCTGTCATGGCCGTCGTGGAGTTGTCCATGATGACGAGAATGAACCTCTTCCGGTTCTTCACGGCATCGTAAAGGGGAGCCATGCAGGCGTGCAGGAAGGTCGAATCTCCTATGGAGGCAAGGATGGGGACAAGCTTGCCGTCCTGATTGAAGGCGTCGTAGAAACCCTCAGCCAGTGTCACCCCGGCGCCCATATCAAGGCAGGTGTCGACGGCCCCCTGGGATATGCCCAGCGTGTAGCACCCGATGTCGCCGGGATAGATGGCGTCGGGCCACAGATACTGCATCGCGAAGAAGGACGCCCTGTGCGGGCAGCCGGGACAGAGCTTCGGCGGCCTGGGAATGACGGCCACATGGGAAAGCGCCTCTTCGATGTCACCGTCAGGCACGAAAGGGCCCTTGCCGGTCCCGGCTTCGGCCAGCACCCGGGACAGGATGTCCCTCACGATATCGTAGGTGATCTCTCCCGCCGAGGGCACCGTGCCGTCCCTGCGGCCCATCACCTTTTTCGCGTCACCGATGAGGGCCTCTATCACCTGGTCCGTCTCCTCCACCACGAGGACGCGTTCCATGGAATCGACAAACCCCGTGAGAGCCTCGTCGACGGGATAGACCTTGAGGACCTTGTAAAGGGAAACCTCTTCCGACGCGCCCAGCTCTTCCATGACATCGTAGACGAGGGAGCAGCTCATGCCCGACGCGACGATGCCCAGCTTCCGGCCGGTTCCCGCGACATGTCCTTCCCTGAAAACAACCTTCCTCGTCCCCGGGTCATAGAAGGGGATGGACTCGCGGGCATGGCTCACACGGTGGGTGGAGCGGATGATGACGGGAACCTTGTTCTCGAAGGACCAGTTGAGGGCGTGGTAGGCGACATCGGCCGCCTCCGCCGGGGATGACGGATCGAAAACGGGGATCCCGAAGAGGGTTGCGATGAGCCGCGTGTCCTGCTCCGTCTGGGACGACTGCGGGCCGGGGTCGTCACAGGAGACGATGACGAGCCCCCCTTCGATGGACCTCTCCCGCGATCTCAGGAGCGCCGGGAGCGCGACGTTAAGGCCCACCTGTTTCATGAAACAGGCCGCCCTGGCCCCGCCGTAGGCCGCGGCGCCGAAGGCGACCTCGAAGGCGCAGAGCTCGTTCGTCGACCATTCGGTGTGGGTCTTCGATCCTTCCATGTTCCTGAAGTGGACGACTCCGGGCAGTATCTCGGAACTCGGCGTCCCCGGGTATGCCGCCGCTATCTCAAGCCCCGCCTCTACAAGGCCCCTCGCGATGGCCTGATTGCCTATTATCACCTCTTCCCTGCTATGCACTGATGATCCTCCCATACGGTCTCAAACGATATCCGTCCGGCGCTCCCCTGCGGCGCCCATTTTCGTCGCGGCGTCGAATCCCTTCCCGAAGACCTCGAGATTCTTTGCCAGGAATTTCTCCGGCACGCGGGACCTGATCGTCTCTTCGAGAACCTCTTTCGTAAAAGGGGCGATGCCGAAGGCGGCGAAAAGGCCGAGAAGGGCCATGTTGGCGGACTGGAACATACCTGTCTGACGGGCAATGCCATCGGCATCGACAAGGCGGCAGGTTATCTCCCGCTTCCTGAGAAGGCCCGCGATGGACGGCGGCAGCTCAGCCGCACGGGTGTTGACAAGGGCAAGACCACCCTTCTTCAGGAAGAGGAGCGCCTTGTAGAACTCGCTTTCCTCGAAGGCAAGGAGGATGCCGCCGTTCTCCCTGCCGATGAAGGGACTCGCGAAATCGCCCACCTTCACGAGGGACACGACGGACCCTCCCCTCTGGCTCATACCGTATTCATCGGATGCCACCGCCTTGAGCCCGCTCCTGATGGCGGCCTCGATGAGTATCGTGGAGGCAAGGAGCACCCCCCTGCCCCCGATACCGGCGCATATGATCTCCTGTCTCATATCATACCCCTGTAGAGAGCCACCACGGGCTCCTTCGTGTCCCGGAACCGGCCGATCTCGTCGATGTTCGAGATCGGCTGCACCCCGCTTACGCCATAGCCCCGCAGTATCCTTCTCAGATCGTCCTCCCTCTCGCTCACCATGACGAGAAGTACGAACGAAGAGCCATTGTAGAGGCTGTTGACGTACGCGGGCATCCCCGAATGGAAGAAGTGGTCCTCGAAGGTCACGGCCAGGATGTTCCTCTCGGGATGGAGCCTCTTGATGCCGTGCGCCATGTTTATCGAAGAGGCGGGGCCCAGCCGGTCCCTGATGACGGAGAACCCCGCTATGACCTCGTCGTATTGAGGCGTGCCCCGGCCGGCATCGACGAACCCCCGCTTCACCTTCGATCTGTCCGGTATCTGGAGTTCGATCGCCGGATAGGTCTCGACGACGAGGACCTCGTCCATGCCGTCAACGAATCCCTGCACGAGCCTCTGCGGCAGGGGAAAGACAGTTGCCAGCCTGAGCACGCTCGCGTCCTCGTCGTAGAACTCGAGACGGGACAGCCGGTCCGTGACGAGTCCCGTTGAACCCTTTGAGATGATGAGGTTGTCCTCATAGGTCTCGAAGACCTCGCCGATCTTCCTGATCTTTTCGTTGAGCTCCCCGTGAAGCTGGAAACGGAACTTCGGCGTCGCCGCCCACCTGCCCGGCTCCTTTACGAGCATGGCCGCGTTCCCTGCCGTCTTTTCAGTCTGCCCCGCAGTCTCCCGGCCTTTGTCGTACCCGGCCGGGACGGCCTGCACGATAACGGGGATCCTGTACTCCTCGGAAAGTTCGAACCCGTACCTGACGGCCCTTTCCAGTTCTTCTTCCTTTTCGGTGACGATAAGGGGCAGCTTCGAGAACGGGCCGAGAGGGGTCACCTCCTCGTCGTTCTCCTGAACGGCCACGATGACGAAGGACCCGGCCACCCCCGTGTAGGCGGAGCTCATGACGGGGTCGAGGGCCTCGTAGAGACCTTCCGTGGAGAGGATGCAGGCCGTCCTCTTGCGCACGTAGGCGCCTGCCAGGGCAAGCTCGAAGGCTATCTTCTCGTTCGTCGAAACCTCGCAATGCAGCGCGCCCGACACCTTCCGCGCCGTCGCCGCCGTGCCCCTGTTCGTCACGTAGATCTGCTGCACGGCATTCTCCATCAACAACCTGATCACATTCTCATGCATCGTTCCGAAAACTCCTTTACGCCATTCTTCTCAGTACGTCGATTCCCTTGAGGAGGTTCTCCTCGGTGGCTGCGAAAGAGATGCGCACATGAGTGTCCCTTGCCGAAAAAACACTGCCCGGTATGATGAAGAGATTGTTCTCCAATGCCCTTTCCACGAATGCCATGGCGTTGCCGCCGGGAATCTCGGGAAAGATGAAGAAGGCCCCCTTCGGCTTAACCACATTGTACTTGTCCTTGAGCCCGTTGTAAATGAGGTCCCGTTTCTTACGGTACCCGGCGATCATGTCGTCCATGCCCTCGTCGAGGGCAACGAGGGCCGCCTTTTGCGCGAAGGACGTGACGCTCGAGAAGGCGTATTGCTGCATCGTTATCATACACTGAATGATCTCGCTCGGCCCCGCCACGTACCCCAGGCGCCAACCCGTCATCCCCCAGGTCTTCGAGAAGCCGCCGAAGGTGAGCGTCTTTTCGTACATTTTGCCCAGGTACGGCTTCTCCCCCTCCTCTTCATCAAAGACGAAGCGGTCGTAGATATCGTCGGAGAAGACGAGGAGGTCCTTCTCGCGCGCCACCCTCGCCACCATTTCCAGCTCTTCCCGGGAATTGACCATGCCCGTCGGATTGTTGGGGCTGTTGATGAGGATGACCCTCGTCCTGTCCGTTATTGCCCGGCGCAGCTCCTCCTCCCTGATCGTGAAATCGGGATAGGTGTCGAAGAAGACGGGCCGCCCTCCCAGCAGCAGGACCTGGTATTCGTAGAGAACGAAGTAGGGGTCGGGGATGATGACCTCGTCACCGGGGTTGAGCGTCGTCATGAGGGCCAGAAGAAGACCCCCCGTCACCCCCGCCGTGATGATGGCGTCCTCGCAGATTATCCCCTTTCCCCTGAGATGACCGAGGACCTTTTCGCGGAGCTCCGGGATCCCTCCCGAGGGCGTGTACTTGTTGAACCCCTTCTGTATCCACTTTATCCCTTCATCCTTCACCACATCGGGAATATCGAAATCAGGTTCCCCGATGCTGAGGTTGATGGGGTTCTTCACTTTTTGCGCCAGGTCGAAGATCTTTCGCACCCCCGATGGCCGCATCTGCATGACCCTGTCGGAAAGCAGCATCTATTCCTCCTTGCAAGCTGAACGGGCGGACTCCAGTATCCTGTCGAGCCTTGATCTCGGCAGTGTGTTGAAAGCCAATCGCAATTCTTCGTCAGTAAACTTTGCCCTAAGAAGAGCGACCACGTCAACCCTTTCTTTCCAGCACCCAAAGGCGTTGGAGCAGGGCAGGCCGCTCTGCACCTGAAGGCAATAATCAAATCCGATGATCATCCCAAGCTGACCACAATAGATCTCCATGGAAACCCCCGGTCATGGGTTATGGGTCATGGGTTATGGGAGGGGCGATGAATAACTTCCCATCACCTATTACCCATTACCTATTACCCGCCTCATTTCAGTTTCGGATACTTCTCCAGGCTGCGGAGGAGTTCCGTTATCTCGTTGTCGGGCATCGCGTAATCCTGGAGCTTGCCCGACATGAAGGCGTCATAGGAAGGCAGGTCTATGATGCCGTGGCCGCTGAAGTTCATGAGGATGACCCTTTCCCTGCCCTCTTCCTTCGCCCTTCTCGCCTCGTCGATGACGCATGCTATGGCGTGGTTCGTCTCGGGCGCCGGAATGAACCCCTCCGTCCGGGCAAAGATGACACCCGCCGAGAACGTCTCGATCTGGTTATACGCCCGCGCCTCGATGAGGCCGTCGGCGAAGACCTTGCTGACAAGCGGGGCCATGCCGTGATAACGCAGGCCTCCCGCGTGTATCGGGGCGGGAACGAAACCGTGCCCGATGGAGTACATGGGCAGAAGCGGCGTCATCCCCGCGGTGTCCCCGAAATCGTAGACATACCGGCCCCGGGTAAGCGTCGGGCAGGAGGTGGGTTCGGAGGCCACGATCCGTATCTCCTTTCCGTGGATCTTGTCGCGAATGAAAGGAAAGGCGATGCCTGCGAAGTTACTGCCGCCGCCCGCGCACCCAACGACAACATCGGGGTACTCTCCCGCGAGCTCGAGCTGCCGCTGCGCCTCCAGGCCGATCACTGACTGGTGGAGAAGGACATGATTGAGGACGCTACCCAGGGAGTATTTCGTGTTCTGCGAGGTCACGGCGTCCTCGATGGCCTCGCTGATCGCCATTCCGAGGCTCCCCGGATGGTCCGGGTTCCCTTCGAGGAACGTGCGCCCGGCTTTCGTATCGGGGCTCGGACTGGGCACGCACTTCCCTCCCCAGGCCTCCATCATGACGCGCCTGTACGGTTTCTGGTTGAAGCTCACCCGAACCATGTAGATCTTCAGCTCGATGCCGAACTGGTTGCAGGCAAAGGCAAGGGCGCTCCCCCACTGTCCTGCGCCCGTCTCCGTCGTCAGCCTCTTGATGCCGGCCTCCTTGTTATAGTACACCTGGGCGATGGCCGTGTTCGGCTTGTGGCTTCCCGGGGGGCTGACCCCTTCGTTCTTGTAATAGATGTGGGCGGGCGTCCCGAGGAACTTTTCGAGCCCCGTTGCCCGGGTGAGCGGCGTCGGCCTCCACATGAGGAGTCTTTCCATGACCTCCTCGGGAATGTCGATGAACCTCTCGGTGCTCACCTCCTGCTCGATGAGGTTCATCGGAAAGATGGCCTCGAGCATGTCCGGCGTCACGGGTTCCCCCGTTTCCGGGTTGAGCGGCGGGGGCAGGGGTGTCTCGAGATCGGCCTGAATATTGTACCAGGCCCGCGGCATGTCCTTTTCACTAAGGAATATTTTCTTCTCCATGATGTCCTCCTTTTCTTCAGTAACGAAAAGGGCCATGAGCTTGTCTGCCCATGGCCCTTTTCAAATAAAACGGCCATGGACGGTGTGAAACCGTCCATGGCCGGAAAATTACGGTCTCACACCTACAATTTCCGCCACCACCACCAGTTGTTTGTCGCTGTGTTCGTCATGATGAGGCTTTATAACATGGGAAATGCAGGATGTCAAAATAAAAGATAATGACCAATGACCAAATTCCAATGACCAGAGAAACAGACAATAACCAATAACTAAAAAGAGAACGATACAGGCAGTCCATTCTGTCCTTCTCTTTGTTGAATTGGTTATTGGTGAATTGGTCATTCTCTTCTTGTTGGTCATTCTCTTCACAATCGTGTATACTCTTACAGTTTTTTACATCCACCATCACACTCGGAGGTCAGGAAATGAAATTCTTCATAGATACGGCAAATATCGGCGAGATCAGAAAGGGTATGGAGATGGGGCTCGTCGACGGTGTGACCACCAATCCGTCACTTCTCGCAAAAGAGAAAAAGGACCCCGACGCCGTGCTCCGCGAGATACTTCAGACCGTTACCGGGCCCGTCAGCCTGGAGGTCATATCGACCACGGCGGAAGGCATGTGCGAGGAGGCGCGGAAACTCGCCGCCCTGGGGGAGAACGCCGTCATTAAGATACCCATGACAGAACAGGGTATCCGGGCTGTCAGGACGCTGACGGACGAGGGTATCAAGACCAACGTGACCCTCATCTTTCAACCCGTTCAGGCTCTCATTGCCGCGAAGGCGGGCGCCACGTTCGTGAGCCCCTTCATCGGCAGGCTCGACGATATCTCCCAGAGGGGCATGGAGATAGTCGAGAACATCGTTACCATATTTTATAATTATGCCTTTGAGACGGAGGTCATCGTCGCGAGCATCCGCAATCCCATGCATGTCCTCGACGCGGCCCTTGTCGGCGCCGATATCGCCACCATACCCTTCAACGTCCTCAAGCAGCTCATGAACCATCCCCTGACGGACATCGGTCTGCAGAAATTCCTCAAGGACTGGGAGGGCATCAAGAAATAGGGGTTTCTCCGTCGAGCATCTCCCTGACCTTTTTCAGAAGGTCCCGGGGCAGAATGGGCTTCGCGATGTACTCTATCGTCTCGTCAAGGATGCCCTTCTGGTGGATGATGTCATCGGTGTAGCCGCTCATGAAAAGCACCCTGATATTGGGATCGATGGATCTCAGCCTGTCATAGGCCTCTTTGCCGTTCATCTTCGGCATGACGACATCGAGAATGACGAGGTCCGCCTGGCACTGCTTTTGTGTTTCGAGGGCGTCGAGGCCGTCCACCGCCTCGAAAACCCTGTAGCCCTGCTCCGAAAGAACGGTACACAGGAGGCTCCTGAGCTCCTCGTTGTCTTCCACGACAAGTATCTTCTCGCTGCCTCTCGGGTTGTCAGCCACCGTTTCCGCCTCTTCACCGGGAAGGGCCTCGACTACGGGCAGGAACACCTCGAAGGTCGTTCCGTGACCCGGTTCGCTGGCAACACGGATGGTGCCGTTGTGCTGCTCTACTATCCCGTAGACTATCGCGAGACCCAGCCCGGTCCCCTTGCCTGATTCCTTTGTCGTGAAAAAGGGCTCGAAGACCTTCTCCCTCGTCCTCGCGTCCATGCCGATGCCCGTGTCGGAGACGGAGATGCAGGCGAACCATTCCTCCCGCCCCCCTTCCTTCCCGTCGATGCCGCGCGCCCTTCTCGTGCTGATCGTCAAAGTGCCCCCCGCGGGCATCGCGTCCCGGGCGTTGGCCACAAGGTTCATGAGGACCTGGTCCATCTGGACAAGATCGGCCATCACGACAAGGGAACCCGCGCACAGTTCCGTCCTGAGGACGATGTCCTCGGTGATGAGCCGGGAAAGCAGCTTCTTCGTTCCCGTGATCGCCGCGTTGACATCCAGCGGTTTCGGGTCGATGATCTGCTTCCTGCTGAAGGCAAGGAGACTCTGGGTAAGGATGGCCGCCTTGCCTGACGACGCGACGATCTGGTCCACGTACTTGCGGACGGGGTCGTCGGGTGGGAGCTTGATCTGGACGAGGTTCGAATAGCCGATGATCGCGCTGAGGATATTGTTGAAATCATGGGCTATCCCGCCGGCGAGCTGTCCTATGACCTCCATCTTCTGCGACTGGTGCAGCTGCGATTCAAGCTGGACCTGTCTCGTCACGTCCCGGTTGAGGGAGATGTATCCCGTTATCGCGCCCGAGGAATCGACGAGGGGGCCGACGGTGGATTCCTCGTGGATGAAGGTCCCGTCCTTTCTCCTGTTGACGATGGTACCCGTCCAGACCTTGCCGGCCCGGATCGTCTCCCAGAGGTTCTCGTAGAACTCCCGGTCGTGGAGCCCGCTCACGAGAAAATCCGGTCTCCTTCCTATCACCTCCTCACGGACATACCCCGTGACGGACTCGAAGGCGGGATTGACATATTCGATGATACCATCGGCATCGGTGATCAGGATATCCTCCGCCGCCTGCTCGATGGCCGTGACGAGACGCCGGATCTGGGCCTCGGCCTTCCTCCTCTCCGTCGTGTCCCGCACGATCACGAGGAGGTAGGCCTCGTTGTTCACGTCAAAACGGCTCAGGTTGACCTCCGCGTCGAAGTACCCGTTGCCGTCGAACATCCTGTTGCGCCACTCGAAAAATTGCGGTCTGCCTGACATGGCAAGGCGCACCTTCTCGTTCGCCTTATCGATGGAAGGGATGCCGTCGGGCTGAAACTCCGGCGAGAACGCGTCGGGCTCCTTCCCCAGAATGTCCTCCTTTGAGCACTTCATCAATTCCAGCGTCCTGGAGTTGCAGTCCATGTAGACACCGTCCTTGAGGACGAGGACGGCGTCGGGAGAGAACTCGAAGAGCGCCCGGTAACGCACCTCGCTTTCGCGCAGTGCCTCCGCCGCCATCTTTCGCTCCGTGATGTCCCTGAGTATCCCTTCCCGGCCCGCTATGTTCCCGTCGTCATCGTAGAAGTAGTGCGTCGTGATGGAAACGTACAGCGTCGTGCCATCCTTTCGCTTGAGGAGCGCCTCGTAGTCGTTCACACGGTCCCGGTCCTTCAGTTCGTCGACCATCCTGTAGAGATCCCGGGGATCGTTCCAGAACGCCTCCATGGGCAGACCCAGCATCTCGTCGACGGAATCATAGCGGAACATCCTCGCCCCGGCAGGGTTTATCATGATCAGGGTCCCCTTCGTGTCGAATCTGTAGAAGACGTCCTGTATCTTCTCGATTATGTTTCGGTAGAGCTTCTCGCTCTCCTTAAGGGCCCGGGCCGTCCTGATGCGTTCCGTTATGTCCGTTACAATGGCTATGTAGCTGTCGCCCGTCGCCTTCGCGACCTGGAAGAGGAGCTCTATCACGGTGCCGTCCTTGCGGATCCACCTCGATTCCTCCTGCCCCTTGCGGTATATCTCGCGTCCCACCCTTTCGTACTCTTCGTCATCGGGATAGAGGAACCGGGAATCGTGTCCGACGAGTTCGTCTTCCGCGTAGCCCGTGATGGAACACATCGCGTCGTTGACCCACTCAAAGACCCTGCCCTTGATCTTCACGATACCGCTCGGAGAGGCCGAGAGGATTCCGGACAGCGTCTCCTGCGAGGCCAGCAGTTCCAGTTCTCTCGAACTGAGCTTCAGAGACGTCCGTCTCAAACGCGCGAGGCTGACCGCCAGGACCGCGATAAATGCAAGGAGAACGACCACCACCGCGATGGAGGCCAGTATTGTGCTCCTGTTCTGTTCGAGAAAAGATGGCGGCTTGTTGAGAACAACGCTGCCCCGGGGGAGCTCGTTCTCGGTGACCTCGTGCTCCGTAAGCTCCGCGTGATCGAACATGAACCGGTTCGGACTCTCGATCACCCGGGGAAGGTCCCCCGGGTGTTTGCCGTCCAGTATCTGCCGGGCGAGGAGTCCCGCGGCCTTTCCCTGACTGAAACCGGAGACGCATTTTCCTCCCAGGAGTCCTTTACCCACGAAAGAACCCGAGCGGCCGAAGACCGGGGCGGGCGACAGCCTGAGGATCTTCGAAGCCTCCTCAACGGAAACTGGCCTGCCCTCCGCGTCCTGCCACAGGGATATGAAAAAGACGATGCTCTCCCGGGGCAGCGCGGGCATGGCCTGAAGGATCCGCGCATAGGAGAGGTCGCCCAGCGTCTCCACCGTCACCCGGGGATAACCGGCCCTTATTATCCGCGACAATTCTTCAAAACGTCTGAGGTTCTCTTTCGTCCGGTCGTGTATGACGTAGACCGTCCGCGCCTTCGGCCTCACCCGGAAGGCGAACGCCAGTGTTTCCTCGAAATCATCCTCTTCAAGCACACCGACAACGTTGTTCCGGCCGGCGACGAGGTCCCCGCTGAACCGGTTGACCCCGCAGAACACGATGGGAGCATACCCGAAGAGCTCTTTCTGATGGGACAAGGCAAACCGAAAGGCGTTGTCATCGGAGACAAGGATAACGTCAAACCGGACGGCTGCGAACTTCATCGCGTAGATGTCGCGGAGCTTGCGGAGATACCCGGCGGTCTCCGTCTTCTTCGTGTCCATGTACTCCACGTGCACGCCAAGGTCCTCGCGACCCTGCAAGGCCGATATGTAGCCTTCCATGATGGTCTCGGTCCAATCTGTCCGGTGGTAGGAGTGGAGAAAGAGTGCCGTCCTGTGGCGCTCCGCCGCGAATGCCCCGCATGCGCCGGCAAAGAGAAGGAACGAGAGGACCGCGAGCATTGCCGCCGCTGCGGGCTTGATTCTCCTCTTCGTCCGTTTCCTCTGGAGGTCCTTACCTGCCGCGCCTGATGTGGTGCCCGTGCGTTGAGACAATGGTGTGATCCTGTTCCTCAATGAACAATTTACGATCATGGCCGCAGATCGTTAATCATGCCTTGCAACAGCACAGCGCTTTCCAGCGATGCTGTGAACAAACCTTATGACACTTATCGGCAGTTCCGCAAGATAAATTAACACATCCATCCCGGAGACAGGTTTACATCTTACCAGTGTTGCCGGGTTAACAGAAGCGGGAAACAAAACCGGTTAGAGTGGGGACAGAACCGGGCTTGCATTTTTGGGGATGACAACGTACCATTGTTCTTAAGCGGGGGTTACAGCGGCCGACGAAGGACCGCGGGAAGCGACGTGGGACACACTCCCATCGCACGTTTGGCAGGACAGTGATCTGTAATGCGGGGTATTCCTGTAACAGCATTTTGACTGCAATGCGGAGGTGAAACATTATGGTGCATTACGCATGGATCATCGCCTTCACCGGCACTCTTGTCACCATCCTGGCCCATGGCTTCGGCAGGATGTCCTATTCGGTGATACTGCCTCCCATGAAAGACGGCCTTATGCTCAACTACACTCAGCTTGGCTCCATCGCGACAGGCAATTTCATCGGCTATCTCAGCCTCGCCATCATAGGCGGTTTTCTCGCAGCCCGATTCGGGGTGAGACGGGTCGTTTTCGTTTCCCTCCTTGTGATCGGCGTGAGCCTTTTCCTCACCGGCCTTTCCGACTCCTTTTCCTTCGCCTTCGTGATGCGGCTCATAGCGGGGCTCGGCAACGGCGGGAGCTACGTTCCCATCATGGCCCTGCCGGCCGCCTGGTTCATAATGAGGAAAAGGGGCCTCGCAACGGGGATCGTGTCCGCCGGCATCGGCACGGGGCTCTTTCTGGCAGGCATTGTACTGCCCCCCATCATCTCGTACTTCGGAAAGGACGGGTGGCGTTACGCCTGGTATTTCCTGGGGATCGCGGTATTCGTTCTCGCATTCGCCTGTTACGCCTTCCTGAGGAACAACCCCGCGGAAAAGGGACTTTCCATGTACGGCGGCACCGAGGAGCAAAAGGGCGGCCCGAAGGTAACCCTCTTCTCGGCCTTCAAGGACGTTGTCGTCGAATCGGAGATCTGGAAGCTCGGAGCGGTCTATTTCATGTACGGTTTCTCCTATATCATCTACCTTACCTTCTTTGTCGCCTTCCTCACCAAGGAGATGGGGGTAAGCCCCATCGCGGCAGGCCGGATCTTCGCGGTCCTCGGCATCTTCAGCATCTTCTGCGGCGTCATATACGGCTGGATATCCGATGTGCTCGGAAGAAGGTACGGGTCCATGATCGCCTACCTCACCCTTGCCCTGTCTTACGTCATCTTCGCCTTCTGGAAGGACACCACCGGCTTCTACGTGTCGGCGGTCATCTTCGGGATCGCCGCCTTCTCGATCCCCACCATCATGGCCGCGGCGTCGGGAGACGCTGTGGGCGGGCGGCTGGCCCCCGCCGGCCTCGGTTTCATAACCCTCTTCTTCGGCATAGGCCAGGCCCTGGGTCCCCTGGCAGGAGGATACATAAAGGACGCCACGGGAAGCTTCACCAATGCCTTCCTCCTCTCGGCAGGCGTCTCGCTTCTGGGAGCCTTCGGCTCTCTCATCCTCAAAAAGAAAGCCTGACAGCTTTCTTTTTGAGGATCCGTCTCAGGTCCCAAGTTTCAGGTCTCAGGCTAAAGACGGAAAGACCGTTTCAGGTTTCAGGTTTCAGGCAAAGAACAGTTGCGGGTTCCGGGTCAGAGACCTAAGGAATGCAAGGATGCCGTAAAAGTTCCGGTCTTCCTGGACAGCCTGAAGGTCTCCCCGCACCTCTTTCTCCGTCATTCCGGCGAAGGCCGGAATCCCATATGGCTGACAACTGTCAAGTGTAAATGTAACCTGCCCTTTTTGCCTTTCTATGTCATGGTCTTTCGATCAGGATTAAGCCAGGGGACGG
>JAAYAK010000177.1 GCA_012719415.1 Syntrophorhabdus sp. | reverse complement strand
TTCAGTTTGGGAGGTCAAGATAGGGTTTGGGCCAGTGAGAGGTTGGACGTGCCTTCTTGCAGTCCTTCTTTGTCTGGTACTGTTTTCCAGCCTGAGCCGGGCTGATGAGGTGAAATTGACACCGTCTGTGGCGATCAAGGAAGAGTATAACGACAACATACTCTCCGCGGCGTCCGGCGCGTACAGGGACTTCTATACCACCGTCTCCCCGGGTCTCAGTTTTCTTGAGAAGACGGAACGGTTGACGATAGACCTCTCGGGCCGTGCCGACAGGCGGGTCTATTCGAAGTACAGCGAGTTCAACGCGACGGACCAGTTCTATGACGGAAAGGGCGGTTATTCCGTGACGGAACGCCTGGGTATAACGGGAAAGGCCTCCTATTCGAAGGACTCCCGGCCAGACCGTGACCTTGAGACGACGGGTCTCACCTATACCGGGGTGACCCGTTACCGTCAGGCCTATGGTTTCGGGGTGAACTACCTGCTTTCCGAAATACTCCTGGGGACCTTTCAATACGATTATCTCAACGACACCTACGATGACCCGCGATACACCGACCTGGAGGCGCATGCCTTCAATATGGGGGTTGTCCACGATCTCAGCTACTTCGCGCAGAAGACACAGGCGAGGATGAACGTGGGGTACGCGCGGTACAATATACCCAATTTCCGGGTCGACAACTATGAATGGACGGCGGGTGTCAACAGGGCGCTCGATGAAAAATGGAACCTCCTGATGGACGCCGGCCTGCGCTACACCACGTCCCGGTTCACCTTCGCCGAGATGACATTCTCACCGCCTTACTACGTGTACAAGTATGACAGCAACAAGGATTGGGGTGGGGTCGGTCAACTGGCCCTGACCTACAAGGGGTTGAAGAATTCGGGCGACCTCAGAGTGAAGCACGATATCATGCCCGCGAGCGGTCAGTCCGGAACAGCTGAGCGGACAACCTTCCTGGGCGGCGTGAACATAAGGCTGACCTACGAATTCAGTGGTACCCTCAATGGAGGCTACTTCATGAACAGGTCCCGCGCCGGCCAGTACTCTGTACAACAGATCGACGAAGACAGCATCTGGATCAGCCCCGGTCTGATATACAATTATTCGAAAGACGTGTCTTTCAATTTTTCATACAACTACAACAAGACCTGGTACAACATCTCTCGAACCGAGGCCGAGAGAAATCTGTTTCAGGTCAGGTACAGGATACAGCATGACCTGTTCAACTGAAGAAATGCGCATGTATAAGGATTTGGTTCAATAAATATGAGGAATTGTGTATGATTATTGAAACCTGCCGGGGGTATGAATGGAAGAAGACGTAAAGACGATACGCGACTATCTCGATATTGTGAAGCGCAGGAGGTGGGCAATTGTCCTTCCGCTGTGCGGCGTCTTCCTTCTCTCCTTCATTGTGACGCTTGTTTTACCGCGCATCTATAGATCCACATCGACGATCCTCATAGAGGAACAGGACATCCCTCCCGAGTACGTGAAGACAACGGTTACGGGATACGCGGAGCAGCGCCTCCAGTCCATCAGCCAGCGGGTGATGAGCTCCCAGAGACTTGGTGAGGTCATAAAGCGCTTCAATCTTTACCCCGATCTGAGGAGAAAGCTCACGAACGACGAAGTCATCGATATCATGCGCAAGGACATCCAGTTCGCCGCGATCAGCGTCGATGTCGTGGACCGCAGCAGGGGAGGGGCTCCCACGCCCATGACGATAACCTTTACCCTTTCCTACGATGGCCGGAGTCCCCAGATGGTCCAGCAGGTGGCCAACGTGCTGGCGTCGCTCTACCTTGAGGAGAATCTGAAGACCAGGTCAGAGAGAGCGAAAGAGGCATCCAAGTTCCTGGATGAGGAAACAAGGACCGTTCAAGACCAGCTTGCCCAGGTGGACGCAAAGATCGCCCAGTTCAAAGAGAAGCACGTCAATGAACTGCCGGAACTCGTGCCAATCAATATTCAGACCCTTGACAGGGTGGAGCGCGATATCGACATGCTGAGGCAGCAGCTTAGAACGGCGAAGGAGCGGGAAGGATACCTCCAGTCCCAGCTTGCCGGCATACCCGTGGACGCTTCAAGCCAGGACAGGATCCTGCTCAAGGAACTCAAGGCGAAATTGGTTCAGCTCAAGAGCCGGTACTCGGACAAGCATCCTGATGTGAAGAAGATGAAAGCGGAGATAGCGGAGCTTGAACAAAAGGTCAAGGTGGACCCTCCCAGAGCAACAGGCGGCAGGGCCAGGTTCCAGCCTGACGACCAGCCGGACAACCCCGCGTATATTTCCTTCGCGGCGCAGCTTTCTTCGGTCCAGGCGGAGATATCGACCCTTCAGCGCCAGATCGAGGATCTGAACAGAAAACGCAATGACTATTACGCCAGGATCGAGGCATCTCCGCGGGTTGAGGAAGCATACAAGGCGCTCATGGCGGAGCGTACGAACATCCAGGCCAAGTTTGACGACATGATGAAGAAGACCATGGAAGCGAGGGTGGCCCAGGGTTTGGAGAAGGAGCAGATGGGTGAGCGCTTCACCATCATCGATCCGGCAAGGCTTCCCGAGAAGCCGGTGAAGCCCAATGTGCCGGCGATACTCCTCATCGGGATATTCCTCGGTGCCGGCGCGGGTATCGGGACGGCCGCGCTGAAGGAGTACAACGACAGGTCCATCAGGGACCCGAACAAATTGACGGAGCTGCTGAGGCTCCCTGTCCTTGTCACGGTTCCCGTGATCGTTACCGCAAGGGATGTGCTGCGGCAGAGGATCATGCGCAAGCGTTTCATCACGGTCGCGATAGCGGCATGCGTTATCGTCCTCATCCTGTTCCATTTCCTTGTCATGGACCTCGTCATCCTCTGGGCACGACTGACGAGACGACTGTAGACGGGTGCGCGCAGGCGCGCAAACGGGTCGGCGCTGATGCGCCTAACGGGCATACGGGCATACGGGCATACGGGTATACGGGCGGACGAGGAAAAGAAGGAGACAGGGAGTTTTGGCCTGAGACATGAGACCTGGGACCTGAGACCGTTTTTCTCGAGGAGGTTTGAGTGGGTTTGAAGGATATTCTGGATAAGGTGAAAGAATTCTGGGGGAAGCTGCCTTCTGATGAGGTGATCCCTGTGGATGTGATGTCCCAGGAATTCACGCAGAAGGAGAAAGAGAATGCCGGGTGGGTGTCTCCGAACTACAGCAAGTCGCGGACGGTCCATCTCGACCCGGCGGTGCTTGCCGACAACCGGTGCGTGGGGATATTCCCCTACGCACGTGAGGCCGAGGTATACAAGGTGCTCCGGACCCAGATACTTGAAGCCACGAAAGAGAAGGGCGGCAATACCATCATGATAACGAGCGCCCTGCCCGGGGAAGGGAAGACCCTGACGGCCATCAACCTCGCCTTCACTTTCTCCAGACTCTTTGAACAGACGGTCTTGCTCGTGGACGGAGACCTCAGGCAACAGGCCATCCACAAGACCCTTGGTTTTACGAGCGACAAGGGCCTCATCGACCACCTCGTCGACGATACGCCGCTCTCAGATCTCATGATCTGGCCGGGTATTGATAAACTCACGCTCATATCAGGGGGCAGATCAGTCGCGGAGAGCACGGAGCTTATACAGTCGACCAGGATGAGAGACCTTGTCAATGAGATGAAGACGCGCTATCCCGACAGGTACGTCTTCTTCGATGTACCGTCCATCCTGGGAGGGGCCGATACCCTCGATTTCGTGTCCCTGGTGGATCATGTCGTCGTTGTGGTTCAGTACGGCGTCACGCCCGTCGACGCCGTGAAAAAGGCCGTTGAGCTGATCCCCCAGGAGAAGGTGATCGGCTTCGTTCTCAACAGGTCCGAAGACCGCCCGGCCCACAGGGACTGAAAAGGTCCGGCGACTCTCCCGGGTCGTCGTGCTCCCCCAGAGAACACACTCTCATCTGCCCGTATTTTTTCGGAAAAAGCGATATATGTCACATATTTTCTCAGTTTTTGGTACTATATTCTAAGTATAAGTTGAACTGAGTGCCATAAATAGAGGGTGCCATGAAAGAAAATAATAGACACTTGATGGTCTTAGCATTGGCCGTATCTGTTTTCTTCTTCATACCCGCCGGTGCGAGCGCGGACTGGGGTTTCAGCATGGGTGATGACGGTTGGAACCCGGGACATACCCAACACTACGACAACATGACGAAGATCGAGTTTTTCATCCCCAGCGTTCCGGAGAATACGGGCGTCACCTGGTCGGGCGAGGGGGTCACGAACCTGTCATCCTCCAGCTGGAGCGCCACGAAGATGAACCCCGCATACGTGCTGGCAACGGGAACGGGGGTCGGGTCCCTCTTCTGGACTCTGGTATTCTCGGGGACCGCACCGAGCGAATTTCGTCTGGACTACCTGGTGTATGCCAGTGATCAGAGCAACCCTGTGTACACCATAAGCATGAACATCGCAAGTGGGGTTGCCAACTTTACCCAGGGTACGGG
This sequence comes from Syntrophorhabdus sp., assembly GCA_012719415.1. NCBI lineage: Bacteria > Pseudomonadati > Thermodesulfobacteriota > Syntrophorhabdia > Syntrophorhabdales > Syntrophorhabdaceae > Syntrophorhabdus > Syntrophorhabdus sp. The sequence goes on along the minus strand of JAAYAK010000177.1, from coordinate 3,652 downwards.
TTGGGTAGCCCTTGATCCCGGCGAAGTGCCCAGTTACGACCGGAACCCGGTGCCGCTGCCGCCGAGCGCGTGGCTGCTTGGCGTGGGTCTCGTCGGCGCTTTTGCCTTCAGGAAGAAGATGGCCGGCTAGACGCGGGGCGGCCGGGGCGGCGAAAGTCTGCTGTTTTTTTTAAGAATTCCGTGAAAAATGCGATATATGTCACAGACACTACGGGTTCGAGCAGGTATACTCTTGACATAGTTTGTATTACGCCTTAGATAGAGGTTATCATGAAAGCGAATAACAAATATAAGACAATGGTATTCGGAATCATCGGATTCCTTCTGTTGTTCGCCCCTCTGGCTGCGCATGCCGACTTCTCCTTCAGCATGGGCGACAACGGTTACTACCCGGACAGCAACAAGCACACCAATATATCCAAGGTTGAGCTTTTTGTTTACAATAGCCCGGGTGTGACATTCACGGGTTCCGGCGCGACCAACCTTTCGTCCAGCAGTTCCGGTGTCAGCGGCTGGAGCGCCACCCTGGTCAATCCCTCGTATGTGCTGTTGGATGGGAAGAAGAACTTGAGCGACATTTATTGGACCGCGCTGTTCAGTGGGACCGCCCCGGAGAGCTTTCGTTTTGACTACCTGGTCTATGCTCCCAATAACAAGGTTGCCTTCGCGATCAGCATGAGCATTGTGAACGGGCAGCCGAACTTCACCCAGGGCTCCGGTTGGGTTGCGCTGGACCCCAAGCACCTGCCCAACTACAACCGCAACCCCGTGCCTCTGCCTCCGAGCGCGTGGCTTCTTGGTGTAGGGCTTGTGGGAGCCTTTTTTGTCAGAAAGAAGATGGCGAAGCAAACCATCTAGCCTCCGTTAAAACCGTTATAGAGAAGGGGCGGTGCCGCCAACGGTGCCGCCCCTTCTCTATTGCCTTAATGAAATCGCCTTTGACAATTTGACGTTCCATTGCGTAGACTTCTCTTTAGACAGGAACAATGAGCGCTTCTTCAAGACTTGACAGGTCGTTGATAGAGTTCTTTTCTACGTCATTCCGGCGAAGGCCGGAATCCAGAGGTTTTTCCAATCCCTCATTTTTCCTGGATTCCGGCCTTCGCCGGAATGACGAAAGAGTACGAACCGACTGTAGAAATGGTTTTGTCAATGGGTTGTTAAGTGCCTAGAAAACTGGAGGTTATCATGAGCGACGATGTTGGACAGAAGAAAGGTTTGACAAGGCGTGGTTTCCTGAAGTCGGCGGGAGGCGTGGCGGCGGTTGCCGGTATGGCCGCGGGTGGCGTCGCGGTCGGGGCCCGCGAGGGTGCGGCTGTGCCTGTTGCCATGCCGAAGAAGTGGGACCAGACCTATGATGTAGTTGTCATCGGCAGCGGGTTCGCGGGTCTCGCGGCCGCGATCGAGGCGAAGAACGCGGGCGCGAGCGTTGTGGTCATCGAGAAGATGCCGGTGCACGGCGGCAATTCGATCATCAATGGCGGCGATTTCTGCGCTCCGGGAACGCGCCTGCAGAAAGCGGCAGGTGTTGAGGACTCGGCGGATCTCATGTACAAGGACATGATGAAGGCGGGACTTTACCTCAACAATCCCGAGCTGGCACGGATACTGGCGGACAACGCGAGGGAAGCCGTTGAATGGTGCGAGGACTACGTGGGGGCGAAATTCACGCGGCTCAACTTTCACGGCGGCCATTCCGTGAAGAGAGCGAACCAGACCGTCAATGCGTCGGGCTCTGAACTCGTCAACAAGATGCTCGCCAAGGCGAAGGGTCTGGGTGTCGAGGTCAGGACCCGGACGAAGATGGAGCACATGATCACGAACAAAGACGGTCGTGTCGTCGGCATCGAGGTGAAAACGGGGTTCAGGTACCCTGACGAGAAGTCGGGGAAGACGGGCTACATCAAGGCCGGCAAGGCCGTGGTCCTCACCTCGGGAGGGTTCTCCAACGACATCGCCCTGCGCCGGATCCAGGATCCCCGTCTCACGGAGAAATTCGGGTCGACGAACCAGCCGGGCGCGACAGGCGAGGCCTTACTTGCCGCCTGCATGGCCGGTGCCATGGATGTCCAGATGGATTGGATACAGCTTGGACCCTGGACGAGCCCCGATGAGAAAGGGTTCGGCCATGTTCCTCTCTTCTGCGAGCGCCTTGTCGGTTACGGACCCATGATCGACCCCGCGACGGGGAAGCGTTTCTTCAAGGAAACAGGAAACCGCAAGGAGAGGGCTGATGCCATCATCCTCATCGGCCATCCCGTGATAATCATGGGAGATTCCTACTCCGTGCCCAAACAGGTGTTCCCCAACGCCCTGGAGAAGGGCCTGCAGAACGGGGCGGTGAAGAAGTTCGACACCCTGGAAGCCCTGGCGAAGAACTACAACATCCCCCTGGAGACCTTTCAGAAAGAGATCGCCCGGTGGAACTCCTTTGTGGAGAAGAAAAAGGACGATGATTTCAGCTGCATGATCTTCCCCGACGCGAAGCCGACGGTCGCGCCTCCGTTCTACGCGGCGAGGCTCTGGCCGAAGGTCCACCATACCATGGGCGGCCTGGTGATCGACAAGAACGCGCGGGTCTTCGGTTTCAGCCTTAAACCCTTGAAGGGGCTCTATGCCGCCGGTGAGGTCACGGGCGGGATCCATGGAGCCGTTCGGCTCGGCGGGGTGGCCATGGCCGATTGCATCGTCTTCGGCCGCATCGCCGGAAAGAATGCCGCGAAAGAGACAGCGTGGAGCTGATCCGGCGCGAAGAGGGAGGAAGAGATGACACATAAAGATGGAACCACCAGGTTCTCTCGCGATCGGCTTCTTGTCGCCGCGCTGGCTCTGGCAGTTCTTTTCGTGTATGCAGGCACCCTTTACGCGGCGCCAAAGCAGGTGGCCTCGGCAAAGGGGGGCGACTGTAAGGCCTGCCATGGTGAGGAAAAGGTGTTCTCGCCTTCCCATCCGGACACGAAGGCAATGGCCTACAAGGACTGCCTTGGCTGCCACGCGAAGGGGGGTCCCCAGATGCTGCAGGGGAAGTTGCCCGGCAGCCATCTCCATCAGCTAAGGGGTGTGACGTGCGAAAAGTGTCACGGAAAGGCTGCAAAGCCAGAGGCGGTCGAGGTGGATCAGTGTCTGAAGTGCCACAACGCCGACAAGCTCGCGGAGAGGACGGCAAAGGTCAAGCCCGAGAACCCCCACACGTCTCCCCACTACGGGACTTCGCTGGATTGCACCCTCTGCCATCGCCAGCACGCGAAGTCGGAGAACTACTGCAACCAGTGCCATAAATTCAATTTTGTCGTTCCATAAAGTGTGATCCGTCAATGGACAAAGGCCCTCTTTTTGAGGGCCTTTGTCGTTTCTTCGCCGTGCTCATCATCGATGGACCCGGATCGCTTCGGAGAATGGCTTTCTTTCCCTCCGCCAAGAGTGTAAACTGAGGCAAACGGAGGTTTGCTGAGAAGGTCGGTACGGGGGTCCGATCTTCCCGAGCGAAGAGCCCTGCAGTGTCCCGTCCGCAAAGAGGTAAATGGCTCAGTGACCGGTTTCTCCAGATTGAACGTGGTTTCGCGGCTCATCATCGGGTTTGCCGCCCTTTTTGCCGTCACGACGTCGGTGAGCGTTTACTCGATGATAAAGCTGAACGAGTTCAACAAGGCGA
>JAAYAK010000176.1 GCA_012719415.1 Syntrophorhabdus sp. | reverse complement strand
TTGAGAATGAGGTCCTTGACCCTCGGGCTGTCGAGAAGGATCTCGATCGCCGCCGCGCGCTTGCCCTCCACGGTGGGGATGAGCCTCTGGGATATGATGGAGCGTATGTTGAGGGAAAGCTGCATGTAGATCTGGAGATGACGCTCGATGGGAAAGAAGTTGAGTATCCTCTCGAGGGCCTGGTTCGCGTTGTTGGCGTGGAGAGTGGCAAGGCACAGGTGGCCCGTTTCCGCGAAGGTTATGGCGTCCTCCATCGTCTCCGCGTCCCTGATCTCGCCGATGAGGATGACGTCGGGAGCCTGCCGCAGGGTGTTCTTGAGGGCGTTGTAGAAGCTCAAGGTGTCAAAACCGACCTCCCTCTGCGTGACGACGCTCATCTTGTGCTGGTGGACGAACTCCACCGGGTCCTCGATGGTGATGATGTGGCCGGGCTGGTTGGAATTGCGGTAGTCGATCAGCGCCGCCAGGGTCGTCGACTTGCCGCTTCCCGTCGCGCCGACGACGAGCACGAGACCGCGCTTGGACATGCATATGTCCTTCATGATGGCGGGCAGCCCCCAGTCATCGATGGTCTTGATAGTGAGCTTGATCTGGCGTATGACGATACCGATAAAGCTCTTCTGCCGGAAGATGTTCACCCTGAACCTGCCGTATTCGGGCTGGAAGATGGCAAGATTCATTTCCATCTCTTCCTCGAACTTCGCCCGCTGCCGCTCGTTCATGATGGCGTAGGCGAAGTTCTTCGTGTCCTCCGCGCTGAGCGCCCTGTCGCCGTAAACGGAGACAACGCCTTCGATGCGGAATGCCGGGGGCACCCCCACGGTGAAGTAGATGTCCGACGCGTCCTTTTCGACCATGTACTTCAGGTACTCATTGATGATGTCCATGGATCACCTCATTGAAGTGCTCAGGTAGAAAGAAACCTCATCCCTCGTTACGAGGTTCTTGGCGATAAGGTCGTTGCAGGCCGCTTCCATCGTCTGCATGCCGATCCCCTTGCTCGTCTGGATCATGGAGGGTATCTGGGCGATCTTGTTCTCCCTGATGAGGTTCCTCACGGCCGGAGTGGCGATCATGACCTCGAAGCCGGCGACCCTCCCCTTGCCGTCACGCCTCTTGAAAAGGGCCTGGGAGATGACGGCCTGCAGGGAACCGGAGAGCATGGATCGCACCTGGTTCTGCTGGCCCGCGGGGAAGACGTCGATGACCCTGTCGACCGTGTCGGGAGCCGAACTGGTGTGGAGGGTGGCGAATACGAGGTGTCCCGTTTCAGCCGCCGTCAGGGCAAGCTGGATGGTCTCGAGGTCCCTCATTTCGCCGACGAGTATGACGTCGGGGTCCTCACGCAGGGCGCTCCTCAGGGCGTTGGCAAAGCTTTTGGTATGCGGTCCAAGTTCACGCTGGTTGACAAGGCATTTCTTGGAGTTGTGGAGGAACTCGATGGGGTCCTCAATGGTGAGGATATGTTCCTTCACGGTATCGTTGATGAAGTCCACTATCGCGGCAAGCGTCGTCGACTTGCCGCTGCCGGTGGGCCCCGTGACGAGGACGAGACCCTTCTCCAGACCCGCTATGTCCTTGAACACGCGGGGGAGGTTCAGCTCGTCGAAGGTGGGTATCTTGCTGGGAATGGTTCTGAAGACTGCCGATTCGCCGCGGTGCTGTTTGAAGACGTTGACCCTGAAACGGGCCAGGTCACCGAGGCCGAAGGAGAAGTCGAGCTCAAGGTGTTCCTCGAAGACCTTCCGTTGGAAGTCGCTCAATATATCGTAGATCATATTGTGCACGTCTTCCTTGTCGAGGGGCGGCAGATCGACCTTCGTCATCTCGCCGTGTATCCTGATCACGGGGGGTTCCCCGGCGCTGATGTGCAGGTCCGATCCTCCGCTTTCGAGGGCGAAACGCAGCAATTCAGATATGTCCATGGTGTCCTCCTATCCTTCGAGCGATTCTATCTCCTTATATGTCGGCAGGTCCTCGAGGCTCTTTAGCCCGTAGACCTCGAGAAACCTCTGTGTCGTCCTGAACACCATGCGCTTGCCCGCCTCACCGTTGCGCCCGGCGATCTCGATGAGTCTTCTCTCGAGGAGGTGCTTGACGGCCCGCGCCGAATCGACGCCGCGCACGACGTCTATCTCCTTCTTTGTCACGGGCTGCTTGTAGGCGATGATCGAAAGCGTCTCGAGCATCGGCCGCGAGAGACCCACGTCCTTTTCCCGGACAAAACGCCTGACCCAGTCGCGGTAGGCGACCTTCGTCCTCATCTGGAAACCGCCGGCCACCTCAGCCACCTCGACGGACCGCCCGGGGTCGGAATACTCCG
>JAAYAK010000175.1 GCA_012719415.1 Syntrophorhabdus sp. | reverse complement strand
TTGACGAGGTGGTCGAGAAAAGCCCCAATGAAGTCGGGACGCCGGTTCTGGTAATCGAGATAGTAAGAATGTTCCCAGACATCGCAGGTCAACAGGGGAGTCTGGCCATGGGCGATCGGTGTATCGGCGTTGGATGTCTGCACGATCTTCAATGCGTTTCCCTCCTGAACGAGCCACGTGTAACCGCTTCCGAACAGGGACGCGGCCGCAGCCCTGAAAGCGTTTACGAATTCTTCGAAACTCCCGAAGGACGCCTCGATCATCCGGAGGAGTTTCCCGGCAGGAGGTTTGCCGCCCCCTCCCTTTTTCATGCACTGCCAGAAGAAATCATGGTTCCAGACCTGGGCGGCATTGTTAAAGACTGCGGTCTTGTCCGGCCTGCCCGCGGTCTCTCTGACGACCTCTTCGAGAGAGCGTGCCGCAAGGGGTGTCCCGTCGACCAGTTTGTTCAGATTATTTACGTACCCTTGATGGTGTCTTTCATAATGGAAGCTCAGCGTCCGGGCGGATATGTGAGGTTCCAGCGCGTTCTCCGGGTAGGGTAGGGGCTGTTTTCTGAAATAGGGTTTCTCTGCGGCGGGCTGCGCGGCGCCATCCATCGGGGCTGGGCCGGGGAGCACCAGCAGTGCTGCCGTAAACAGAAAGGCCTGCGCGATGAGCCGGGCCGACGGCGACATATTTCGATGATGATGCTTTTCGCTCCCCCTTTTATTTCCGTCCATGGTTTTCCTCCTTTTCTTTCCATATGAAGAGACACCGGGACTGGGGCCATTCAAGGAAGATGACCCCCGCCTTCGTGTCATCCAGAAGTCTACCACAAAGGTGAGGGCGGAGGAGAGCGCAGCCAGTCCGTCATCTGATGTCAGGAGCCGTGGGAGGGGTCTTAAGAAAAAGGGGGGGGGGTGAAAAAAAGGCACCCCCGCTTCCATCGGGAGTGCCTTGAAAGAAGATCTCAACGACTAGGGTTCCACGGGTGCTTTCGGGTCCTTCATCCATTCTTCCGTTGAACCGTCGTAGATCTTGACGTTCTTGTAGCCGAGCAATTCCGTCATGACGTACCCCCATGAAGAGCACACCTTACCCGTATCGCAATAGAGGATGATCTCTTTCGCGGGATCGGAGCCGGCGGCCTTTGCGACGAGGGCGGCCAGTTCGGCCCTGGTCTTGAATGTGCCGTCCTTCGTGTATGCCTGTGACGGCGGCAGGTTGACAGCGCCCTTTATCCTGCCCGGTTTGGCCACGAAATCCATCTTCTTTTTGCCCTCATAGAATTCGGGTTCTCTTGTGTCGATCATTGTAACCTTGCCGATAGCGCCGAGAACGTGATCCTTCTTCACGAACATGGCCTCGGTGGCCTTGATGTCGTGCTTCACGGGTTTGGGTTTGACGATGTCCGTGGCGACAGGCTTTTTCTCGGCCAGCCACTTGCCATACCCTCCGTCCAGGATCGCCACGTTCGTGACACCGGCGTAGCGGAGCGTTATTGCCACGCGGGATATGTCGGTGCGATTAGGCACGGTGTCGGCATTTCCCACGACGACGACATGGGAATCAGCCCCGATGCCGGCACTGGAGAGAACGTCCGAGAGATCGTCCGCGTGCGGCATCTCGTTCCTGAGTCCCGCCTTCATGATGGCGAAAGAGCCGTAGACCACGTTGACGGCGTTGGGGATATGGCCGGCCTTGTACTCTTCGACCTTCCTGATGTCGATGATGACGAGTTTCGGATCACTCGCGTGCTGTTGCAGCCAGTCGGTGGATACGATGGGCTCGATGTCGCGGGCGAGTGACGTGAAGGGAAGCATCAGCATGAGAAGAACAAAGACAGTAATGGTGCACAGAACCGGTCTTTTCATGGTCTCTCCTTTACTTTATTGGTTTTGGGCTGTAGAGCAGAAGCTCGTTCGCCTTCGATCCGTTCTTGATGAGGCCCTCTTTCGTGAGGAAGTCCCGTTTCTCGACGTGGCAGACCTCGCAGGAACGGGTCCGGTCGGTCCTCTTCTTGATGTTGTGTGTGGGTGTGGCCCAGTAATTGGGAAGGGAGTCGTATTTTTCCATCGCTATCCCGGCGGTCTTGAATGTGTCGCGGACCGTGGGAACGAGGCGCAGGGTCGTGACCGTCTTCCTGTCCTTGGGGTCGAGACCCAGGAAGAATCCGGGTTTGGGTGTGGCGCCTTTCCCCAGGTGGCAGTCGAGGCAGTTCGTATACACGCCGCCCGAATGGCAGGCATAGCAGCTTACCCTGTCCCTATGCTGCGCGTGGGAGGTTTTCGCCTTTTCCGTCTTCTCGGTTCCCGCCTTGTGGCATTTTTCGCAGGCAGGCCTTTCTTTTACCTCCCGCTTCGATGTCTGGATCGTTCCCGTGCCGTGGAGTTCGGTCTTGCCGTGACAGTCGAGGCAGGTCATTCCCTTCTGGTAATGGATGTCGGCCGATCCGCCGAAATCTCCCGTGAATTCGGGATAGACCCGTCCTCCGTGGCACATGGCGCAGGTCTTGCCGTCGTCCTTCGCGACAAATCTGTGGCCCCTGAGAAGCCCCGTGCTCACACCAGCTATCCGTGGAGACCTGACGTGGCAGTCACCGCAGGAGGCGTGGCAACTCCGGCAGGATTGCTGGAAGACCTTCTCATCGAACACCCTGCGCTCAGTGGTCGAGAACCTGCCCGACACGCCGTGCCTTAGCCCGGCAGCGGTGAAGTGAAGGGCGTTGGCGTATGTTCCCGCCATCTTGTCGTGGCACTTTCCACAGGTCGCGAGATCTGCGGACGGTTTCTTGATGAATCCGGCGTGGGCCTTCTCCCGGGAAGCCGCCCTTTCATCGCCGCGGTGGCAGGAGGCGCAGCCTTCGGCGAAGTGGGGATCGCTGTCGAGAAGCTTTCTGTCCACAAGGAAGGCCTTGTGCCGGGACTCCGTCGGGACCGACGGAGGGGCCCCAGCTCACCCCACGCCTTCCTCGAGCACCACCTTCACGGGTTGGTGGAGGGACCGGAGCATCCTTTCATTGGTATGGCATTTCACGCAGCCGCTTTCAGCGGCGTAAAGGAGTGAGGGCAGAATGAACCCCGTCAGCATGAGCATCGATAGAAGCAAGACCAGACCTGAGGAGTGGTTTCTCATACGGTGCCTTGTCAAGAATGGTAATTGTAGGGAGGGTTTTTGTCAAGGGGGAACGAGAAGTACCGTTCCAGTTTCACGTTTCAAGCTTCAGGCAAAAGACAACAGCGTCAATTTGGCCTTCTGTTCTTGTCTCTAACCTGGAACCTGCGACCTGGGACCTGCGACCGTTCTTAGAACTGTCCGAAAAGGGCGGGAAAGTGTATGCCGCCTATCACGGTGTTCCTGTATTTTTCGCCGATTGACAGCCGGGCTTCGGCCAGTTCCGGGGACTTGACGCCATTTTCCGTGGAGCAGTAGGTCTCGACATAGGCCGCGAGGTCGTCGACGGCCTTTATCATCGCACCGTCCCGGGGGTTGAAATGGTTTTCGTTGTAACGGCTTGTTATCGTTTCGGTGTTGGTCTTGAAGATCTTGCCGTCAACGAGCGCGATGCTGCTGAACTCGTCCTCCGTGAAGGTTCTCATTTCCGCGTGCCATTCGGCGGGGATGAGGTTGAAGACCTCCTTCTCCATCTGTTCCTTCTCGTAGGCCTTGATGAGGGAGTCGAGGCCTTCGATGGAGCGTTTGACGGGCGATATGATGTCCCGGGTGAGGACCTCCGGCAGGTCGTGGAAGAGACCGGTGAAATAGTTGTTGAAGCAGCGCCTTGGACAGGCGCCGATCTGAAGGGAAAAGAGATAGGAAAGGACGGCCACGATGAGCATGTGCCCGAGTACCGATGTGCGGGGTATCATGTTGATATGGCTCCACCGGTACTGGAAGCGGAGCTGGCCGCAGAGGTCAAGAAAGTTGCGGTATTTCTCGAAGAGGGCAAGCTGCTGGATGCCGGTGAGGTCGTAGTAGCGCTCCTGCCTCTGCTGAAGGAAGCCCCTGATCTCCGGTATCTCGTAGCCCGTGGGGTTGGCGCGCTCGATGATGCCGAACTCCCACCGGGTGGCGTAGAAATGAGCGGCATTGATGATCCGCTTGTTGATCGTGTTGTCGGTGCTCGAGAAGTAATGGCGGAAACGTTCCAGGAAGTCGTCGCCCAGAGGGGAGATGACGGGCTCCAGTTTCTTGTACACCCATTTCGTCAGTTCCTCGTACCGCTTCCTGTCCTCCCTTATCCTGTTGAATATTTGTGGTTTCAGGTCCGTTATGACGAGTCTCTCCAGGAATTCGAAGAGTCCTCCCTCGATGACCTCCAACCAGTCGAACCCTTCTCTCGACTCCTCGAACTTGCCCAGAAAATATGCTATCGTCATCTTGTGGGCCTGCTTGTCCAGCTCCTTGAGCTCCACGGGCCGTATCTTGTCATTCCACCTTTGCATGGCCGCGGCACTGAACAACTCCAGTATGAACGATTTGGTGAGCATCACAGGCTTCATTGTAAAGGAATTAGAAAGAAAAGGGAAGAGGGAACGAGGGCGGGATCAGGACGCAGGGTCTTGATAGCACAGATAGGAGAGGATAGGACCTATAGGGGAATAAGACCCATAGGACCAATAAGACCCATAGGACGCTTAGGACCTATAGGACGGACGAACCCTTCGTTGTGGGCGCCAATTGACTTCAACAGGTCCTATAGGTCTTATCCGTCCTATAGGACCTATAAGTCCAATATGTCCTATTTTCCTATATGTCCTATTCCGTCCTACCGGTCCTATCAGCTCCTTCCCCCTGATCCCTGGCAATAAAAAAGGCCGCCCGCGGGCGGCCTTTTTTATTGGCATTCTTTCGTTACGCCTTTTCTATTTCAAAACTGACCTGCCCATCATCGTACTTGAGAGGCCGCACCTTGACATCCATGCCTATCTTCGGGTCGCTGAAGTCTTTTGCCAGACGGGCAAAGGCCTTAAGGCCGGCACCGAAGTCGACAACGGCCATGGTGTAGGGCGCGTCGGCTTCAAAGCCGAAGGGGGCGTACATTGCCGTCGTGAAGGTTTCCAGAGTGCCCTTCGGGGGCAGTTCGAACCAGTCCATCTCCTTCGAAAGACAGGCGGCGCAGTCGGCGCGCGGGGGGAAGTATTTTGCCCCGCACTGCTTGCAGACCGTTCCTTCCACCTTGCCCTCGGCAAGGAGATCGACGAATTTACCTGTTTTTGTGAAGCTGGTGAAGCTCTTTCTTCCAAATTTATCGAATCCCATCTTAGTCCCTCCCAAAAATAGTGACGTTTCCGTAGAGGCCCACACCGCCGATATTGTGGTTGAGGCCGATCTGAGGATCTTTGACCTGCATCGGGCCGGCTTCGTCCCTGAGCTGAAGGACGATGGTCCGGATCTGGGAGCCGCCGGTGGCTCCGATGGGATGGCCTTTTGAGAGGAGGCCGCCATCCACGTTCACGGGGATCTTGCCTTCCTTGTAAGTTGCTTTTTCGCGGACAAGCTGCTTGCCGTCGCCCTCGGGCGCGAATCCGAGACCTTCGTATGCCATGATCTCCGCGATAGTGAAGCAGTCATGGACTTCGGCGACGTCTATGTCCTTGGGGCCCACGCCGGCCATCTTGTATGCCTGGTTGGCTGCCGCCTTGGCGACCTGGATACCCTTGGAGAAATCAGGTCTGGCAGCCATATTGACGACCTCTGACGCGGCGCCTATGCCAAGGATCCACACCGGCTTCTTCGAGAAGACCTTGGCCTTCTCGGCGTTCGCGAGGATGATGCACGATGCTCCATCAGCATTGGCGCAGCAGTCGCCAACGCGCAGCGGCGATGCGACAGGCCCCGCCATCTTGGCATCGGGGTTTTTGGGATCGAAGTCTTCAGGCTTCACGCCCTTGCGGTAGACGGCCCTTTCGTTGATCTGGCCGTAGGTGGCCGCCTTTACCCTGACATCCCTCAAGTCGTCAAGGGTCAAGCCGTTCTTCGCGAGGTATGCCTGCGCGTAGAGCGCGTAGTAGGCAGGCATCATGGTGCCGAAGGGAGCTTCCCACTGGATGTCGCCGCCACGCCCCATTCTTTCCTGGGATTCGGCGGAGGTGATCTCCGACATCTTCTGGAAACCGCAAACGACCACGATGTCGTGGAGGCCGGCCTTGATCATGCTGTAAGCGAGCTTGACACCTACCGTGCTTGACGAGCATACCGTCTCAACGTAGAATGTCGGCTGCGGGACAAGACCCAGGTATTCCGCCAGAACACCCGCCGGCGATCTCTGCTTGTCGTACTCCGGGGCGGAGCAGAATATGGATGCGTCCACGTCCTTAGCAGTGAGGTGTGCGTCCTGCATCGCTTCTCTGTAGGCTTCGAAGGCCAGTTCCCTGATGGAGCCTTCGTAGCCCCTGACGAAGTACGTCTGGCCAACGCCGATAACTGCAACATCTTTTGCCATACATTCCTCCTTGTATTATTGTGTTGTCCTGTTTCTCTGGTACATTACGACGTATCTGTTATGCTCAGCCATGTCCCGCGAAAAGACATGGGTACCATCGTTCTTCGAGACAAAGTAAAGATGGTCGACGGGCGCCGGGTTGAGCGCTGCCAGTATCGAGTCCTTTGACGGGGTGCATATCGGCCCCCGGGGGTAGCCCTTGAACATGTATGTGTTGTACGGCGTGGGTGTTGCAAGGTCAACCTTCCGTATGGGGGAGCCGAACCCCTTCGTGCCGTAAATGACCGTGGGGTCGCAGTCAAGGGACATACCCTTGAGTATCCTGTTATGAAAGACGGCGGAGACGAGAGGCCTCTCTTCCCTTACCCCCGATTCCTTCTCGATCATCGAGGCGAGAGTGAGCACCTGGTGCGCGTTCATCCCGAGGGAGGCCATCTTCCGCCTGATGCCTTCGTCATCGAAAAGCTTGAGGGTCCTCATCGTGATCCCTTCGAAGAACTTTTCCCTGTCGATCTCCTTGCTGTAGAAGTATGTGTTGGAGGAAAGGTACCCCTCGAGCGAATCGGCTTCGATGCCCATGCTTTGCAGGTACTTCCTGTCCGCGGAGAGTCTGAGGAATTCCTGTCTCGTCATGATGCCGCTTCTGTGGACGGATTCCGCTACGGTGTATATATTGTTGCCCTCGATGACCTTCAGAACATAGATCTTTCGCTTGCCCTGTGCCATCTTCCGTACGATCTCGAACGTGGACATGTCCCGGCTCAGTTCGTACTCCCCGGCAACGAGACGACCCCTGTACATGAGGGATCCGATCGTGAAGAGCACTGACGAGCGTATGAAGCCTTCCCTCTTGAGGATACCCGCTATTTCCGCCACGCCCGTCCCCTGCCTGACGACAACAGGTTGTATCGACCGGTCGGTGTCCCTGGGGATACAGGCAAATATCAGGGTTTGCGAGAAGATAAAAATGATGACGGCAATGACGATGGTCTTCTTATCGCGCGCTGCGAGCATCAAGGTATCCCTGCAGAATTATCTGTGATGCCATGATATCCAGATACGGTTTTCTCTTCTTGTGGCGCACCTCGGCCATATCGAAGACCCTGTGCGCCTCATTCGTACTGAAACGCTCGTCCCAAAGGGTAACGGGTATGGCTACCGATTCACGGATCCTATCGGCGAGTCCCATGACATTCTGCGCCCGTGTTCCGATCGTGCCGTTCAGGTTCCTGGGAAGGCCTATAACGATCTCCCCGACCTCATGTTCGCGCACCATGCGCTTCAATTCCTCCATATCTTCTTCGAGGGAAGCACGGTGGTATAGCTTGAGGCCCTGGGCGATCGACAACGTGGGATCGGACAAAGACACCCCGATCTTCTTGTCCCCCACATCCAATCCGAGTATACGCATCAACTATTATAGCAGTTTTTGCTTTCGTTTCAAGAACAAAACCA
>JAAYAK010000174.1 GCA_012719415.1 Syntrophorhabdus sp. | reverse complement strand
CGCAGAGCATGAGCCGCGGGCAGTACCGGTTTGTGCAGAAGGAACAGTAGAAAAGGTGCGCGAGGATATACTGATGGTGTTGAAGGCAGCGCTTGCTGCCCGTGGATGGGGCGAGAGGTTTGGTACTTGAATAGATTGTACGGGGAATACGCTGCCTCTCGTCTGGGCGGTCAGTTTGGAGAGATGTCGTCCTGGAGGCTTGTTTATCCCTATCTCAGAGATAAGAGGGTCCTGGATATTGGATGTTCGGATGGTTTGTATCTAAGATATCTGTCGAAAGACTCACGGGGTATAGAACAAGTGCCGGCATTAGCGGAAGTTGGAAGAAGGAACGGGTTGAACATCATCAATGAGGATCTCACGCAATCGATTCGCCAATTAAAGAATGAGGCTTTTGAAGGCGTATTGCTTTCCCATGTCCTGGAACATATCGATTCCCCTCTATTAATGCTCAGGGAGATCCATCGTTTACTAGAGTCGAAGGGCACGCTGGTGGTGGGTCTACCGACCGAAAGAAATGTATATCGTGATTTGCTCCGGATGAATTACTTCAACGGCACACATTTATATGCTTTCAGTGTGCGTAATGCCCATAGGTTATTAGCCGAAGCCGGTTTTGTACCCATCCGGGTATTCTTCCATCTCCCGAAATGCGGAAACCCGATTGGGAGGATTCTTGAGAATTGTTGGAATCTAAACAGGTGGCCATTCCACGAGTATTTCTCAATGGCATATTGGATAGTAGCCACGAAACTCTAGTTGTTGTCACCCGATCATATTAGTGAGGACAAACGCTCCGCTGGATGGTTTTGTGCGCTGCTCAAGGAAAGAGGTTTGATTAACATGCTGTATTTCACGGTAGGTCAATGAAGATTCTTGTTTCAGCATACGCTTGCGAGCCAGGGAAAGGTTCCGAACCGGAAGTGGGATGGCAGTGGGTGCGGCAGATAGCCCGCTTCCATGAAACATGGGTTATTACCCGGTCCAACAACCGGGCGTCCATCGAGGAGGGGCTGAGAAGAAACCCCAATCCGAACCTGAATTTCGTATACGTTGACTTGCCGGACTGGGCCAGATTCTGGAAGAGAGGAAACCGGGGCGTACATGTGTATTATTATTTTTGGCAAGTGCTTGTCTATTGCCAGGCCAGAAAGCTTCTGAGGCACACCAATTTTGATGCGGTTCAACATATCACGTTTGTTAACATGTACGTGGGGCCTTGGTTGGCGTTGATCCAACGACCATTCGTCTGGGGTCCTATAGGTGCCAATCCGGACATTCCCAGGAGGTGTTATCCTCTCCTGGGTTCTTCAGGAGTAGCAGATAATCACCTTCGTTTTGTCATAAGAAAGGTCAGCCCTTTCGTTGATCCTATTATTCACGTTGCTCAGAGGAGGGCCACGCGTATACTCACCATCAATCAGGAAGTCCGATCACGACTGATGCCTGAGTTGCTCCCGAAAACCATTGCTTTGTCTCAAAATGCAATAGACCAACAAGCCTTGTCCAGACATCACAAGACGCACCATCGTCCGTTGAGGATTCTCTGTGTAGGCCAACTGGTTTCCATAAAAGCACACCGTCTGTCCTTGATCGCCTTCAAGGAGCATCTATCTCACCATCAGGAATCCCTGCTGGAACTCATCGGCGACGGACCCCAGCGCAGCGAATTGACGCTTCTGGCTGAGAACCTGGGGATTTCAAAAAAGGTCACATTTGTCGGACGCATCACTCGCGACAAAGTCTTGCGAGCCATGGAAGATAATGATGCTTTTCTCTTCCCCTCTTTTGAAGGGGCTGGAATGGTGGTGTTGGAAGCTATGGCGAAGGGGTTGCCCGTGGTTTGCCTGGACTTTGGTGGTCCCGGTGAATACGTGACTGAAGAATGCGGAATCAAGGTCGCGCTGACAGAGCCGAGAGAAGTTGTCTCGGGACTGGCCAGTGGTCTGTCCAGGTTGGCCACGGATTCGGAACTGTACGAACGCCTGTCTATCGGTGCCATAAAAAGGGTGCAGGAAAACTATCTCTGGGATCGTATCGGCGATCGATTGAACACGCTCTATCGGGAGGTCCATGAACAAGCCGAGAGTAAGGTCGGGAAGCTGCATGGTCGGAAATCCTGAGAATGGTTCGCATCTGTTTGTCGGATTGCCTTTGTGGCAACCCAGGCTCTTGATCCCTATGGCCTCCTCCAGAACCCAGTCTCTTTCTTTCGGTCTCTACAATCCGGGTTCCCGCCATGGGAAGCTATCCAAGCTCTTGGGTCAGGTGGCCGCCAGGGCAGGGTTGATGAAGATGGCGGGCCGGTTGGTCGCCGTGCCGATCGAGATGTTCAACGCGACCAGCGCCATTCAGTCGATACTGGATCGCCGGATGATCTCAGGTCTCCAGGACCGTTGTCAAAGGGCGATTGGAAAGAGACCGTTCTCGGTGGCTTTATCGCTGGGGGAACCGGGTCTGTATCAGAAGGTCACCGCCATCATGTTTGATAAGGGCTCAACGCCGCTTGCTTTTGCCAAGGTTGGCTTTACACCGCAGGCCGGATCGCTGATCGCCAACGAGAGTGTGGCGCTGACGAGGCTTCGTTTCATGGGTTTTCGAGAATCTGCTTTTCCCACTCTGCTTGGGTGTGGCAGTGCCGGGTCAGTGGTTTGGTTGCTGCAGTCAGCGTTGTTGTCGGGAATCCCCTCGCCGGCAGTTCTGCAGGACGCACACTTTGACTTCCTGGCAGAGCTTGCCGGGGATACCTGTCAGGTGATGCAGCCTGAATTGTGGAGCGTCTGGAGGAACCTGCGGGACCTGACCGCCCGCCCGACCCTCCCCGTCAAGACGCAGTTTCGCTCAGAGACTGCCTTTATCGCCTATCTTCGTGATGAGTTTCTGGCAGCAAGCCGGGAGGGTGGTCAAAGACCATGGCCTTTTGCCGCCGCGCACGGTGATTTTGCCCCCTGGAACGTTAGGGTTGCCGGTAACAGATTGCTGGCATTCGACTGGGAACACTTTCTGTCGTTCGCCCCGGCTGGATGGGACGCTCTCCACTTCGTTTTTCGTGTGGAGAACCTGATAAGGAGGAAGTCGCTGGAATCGATATGGGCTGCATTTGAAGCGGGCGCCTATCGCAACAGTGTGGCGCGTTTCGAGAGGCTTTCCGGAGTTGGTGTTCCTGATAAGCGCCTCCTGGGATTGCTTGTGATTCTTGCCATCGTTCTCGATCTTGTGCCCAGGTTCGTCTGCGGTGAAGCCGGCCTTGAAGATATTGCTCGTTCATAATTTTTACCGGTCTTCCATGCCAAGCGGAGAAAACGCCGTGTTTCTGGACGAAGCAGCCTTGTTGAGAAGGAGAGGACACGAGGTCATTGAATTCAGAAGGCGCAGCGATGAGATCAGCGAAGGGGGTCCGATTGGAACTCTTAAAGGGGCTCTGAGTACGCCCTGGAATCCGTTTGCAGCGGAGAGAATGCGCAAGGTGTTGCTTGCGGAGCAACCAGATGTTATGCACGTGCATAACTTCTTCCCACTGCTGTCACCTGCCATATTCTATGCCGCGAACGGTCTCGAGACCTCCACGGTCATGACCTTGCACAATTATCGCTTGTTTTGTGCCGCGGGTATTCCCATGAGAGAAGGCCAACCATGCACTCAGTGTCTGACCAGGAAGAGCGTTGTCCCGGCGCTGCGCTACGGTTGTTACCGGGGGAGCCGGGTTGCTACCGTTCCCATGGTGTTGATGATCGAGCTTCATCGGGCCATGAAGACCTGGGCAGATCAGGTGGATGCCTTTGTCGCGCTGAGTGACTTCCAGCGGCGTCTTATGGCCCAAGCTGGTCTGCCCGAAGAGGCAATACACGTGAAACCCCAGTTCTATCCGGATCCTCCTGAGGCACAACCCTGGAGATCGCGCGAGAACAGGATCATCTTCATTGGAAGGTTAAGCGAGGAAAAAGGGGTGCGGATCTTGATCGAGGCCTGGCGGGCCTGGGGTGCCAGCGCACCGCATCTGGAGATTGTCGGAGATGGCCCTCTCAAGAGCGTTCTGACCAAAGCTTCGGCTGATGCGGGACTCTCCAGCAAGATCTGCTTTGCGGGACAGCTTCCATTCGATGAGGCACAGAGACATCTGTTCGGCGCCCGAGTTCTTCTGTTACCCTCTCTCTGCTTCGAGGGTTTTCCCATGGTGATCCGCGAGGCTTTTGCTCTGGCGGTTCCGGTGATTGCCTCCCGGCTTGGACCGTTGCCGGGCATCGTACCCGAGGGAGTCGCAGGAGCTCTGTTCCGGCCGGGAGATCCGGGAGACCTTCTGGGTGTACTACGTTCTCTGTGGGACGATCAACATCGCCTGGCAGAATTGGCGAGGGGAGCACGAGGCCTCTTTGAAGAGAAATACACGGCAGACAGCAACTACAGGACCCTTATTGACGTCTACGAGATCGCGATTAGACGGCGGCAACGGAAAAACCACACAGATCTCCGGTGTGGCTGGAATCATGTTCTGGCACGCGCGTAGTTCTATCCCCGGGATGCTTTTGAGCAAGAAGTGATCGATCGGAGGATGGCCTTGAAAAGTTTGCCGAAGACTCAGGTATTGGATGTGTCGATCCATGCTCTATCGTGGCACGCGGTACTAAAGAGCATAGCTGGCTGGGTTTCCAGAAGAGAATCCAGGGTGGTTTGCCTGTGCAATGTTCATTCGGTCGTGACGGCAGGAAGGAACGCCGAATTCGCACGAGTTGTAACGGAGGCCGACATAGCTGCCCCCGATGGCGCGCCGATAGCCTGGATGATCAGCCGTTTGAGGAATACAGAACAACCACGCATCAATGGGCCTGATCTGATGTTGCGCTATTGCGGGGAAGCGCAAGCCCGGTCGGAGCCCATATTTCTGTACGGCGCATCGGAGTTGACGTTGGCGTCGCTGAAAGAGAACCTGCTCCAGGCGTATCCCGGTCTGCAGATAGCCGGGGCCATCTCCCCTCCCTTTCGACCGTTGACACCGGAAGAAGATTCTTCGATCGTCGCGCGGATCAACGCTTCAGGGG
The DNA here is from genome assembly GCA_012719415.1 of Syntrophorhabdus sp. Taxonomy (NCBI): domain Bacteria; kingdom Pseudomonadati; phylum Thermodesulfobacteriota; class Syntrophorhabdia; order Syntrophorhabdales; family Syntrophorhabdaceae; genus Syntrophorhabdus; species Syntrophorhabdus sp. Next base: position 2,069 of record JAAYAK010000174.1, on the reverse strand, counting down.
CCAGGGTCGTTTTTGTCAGCCTTGGCTGTCCGAAGCAGGAGTTGTGGATGGCCGAGCACAGGAATCGTATCCGTGCGGTGATGATCGGTGTCGGCGCGGCGTTCGACTATCATGCCGGAACTCTCAAACGCGCACCGAGACTAATGCAGAATCTGGGTCTGGAATGGTTCCACAGGTTCTTGTCGGAACCGCGCCGATTGTGGCGCCGGTACCTTGTCACGAATACGATATTTATGGCCCGGGCATTTTTGCAGTTGATAGGGAGCGGGCGAAGACCAGATCGATCTGTGACCCCGTATGGTCCTCTCATCGTTCCACAACCCTTCCCTGAACAATCCGGCAAGAAGGAATAAGAGGCAGAGAAAGCCGCACTATCGAAGGAACAACGAAATATGATGCGAGGTGTAGTATTATGCTGAGGTCTTCGACAGGACTCATGCAATCGCACTATTCCAAGCTCGGGATGGCTTTCCGCATCGCCGACATCTTCTGGATCGTGAGCAGCATACTTGTGGCCACGTGGGTCAACGACTGTCCGTGGAACCCGTACTTCAGCTTTTTCACAGTGTGCGCGATGGTCCTCTTCTACTTCATGGCCCGGGCGAACGGGCTCTACAAGTCCTGGCGGGTCACGTCCCTGTGGAAGGAGACGGAAACGGTCATTATTGTCTGGACCTGTGTGGCGTTCCTCGTCCTCTTCATCGTCTTCCTCATGAAGCTTCCCGACATCCACCTGAGACGGGTCTTCGTATCCTGGTTCGTCCTCGCCCAGATACTGCTCATCTTCTGGCGCGTCCTGGTGCGGGCCGCATTGAGGGAATACCGCAGCAGGGGCAGGAACTACCGCACCGTGGTCATCGCCGGGGCGGGGGACCTTGGGACGGGGCTCGCCCGGACGATACTCGGCGCTCCCTGGATGGGCTACAGGATAAAGGGCTTCTACGACGATAACAAGGAGGCAGGCAGCATGCCCCTGCCGGGAAGCGGCATCAGGGTCCTCGGGGACCTCGACAGGATGATCGAGGACGCCCGCAGGGAGAGGATAGACCTCGTGTACATCGCCCTGCCCATGCGGTTCGAGGGGAAGATACGGAAGGTCCTGAAGGGTCTCTCGAACACGGCCGTCTCCGCCTACCTCGCCCCGGACTTCCTCACCTTCGACATCCTCCACGCCCGCATGGTGGATATGAACGGGATACCGACGATAAGCATCTACGAGGACCCCTTCGACAGCGCGAGCGGGTGGGTCAAGCGTCTGGAGGACGTGGTCGTCAGCTCCCTCATCCTCATCATGATCTCCCCCGTCATGGTCGCCATCGCCCTCGCCATCAAGCTCACCTCACCAGGCCCCGTCTTCTTCAAGCAGAGGCGCTACGGGGCAAGGGGTGACGAGATCATGGTCTGGAAGTTCCGCACCATGACGGTCCTCGAGGACGGCGACGTGATACGCCAGGCGAGCAGGAACGACACGCGGGTAACGAAGATAGGGGCCTTCCTCAGGCGCACCTCCCTCGACGAGCTGCCCCAGTTCATCAACGTCCTCCAGGGGACGATGTCCATCGTCGGCCCCCGTCCCCACGCCACGGCCCACAACGAGTACTACCGCAACATCATCCCCGGCTACATGCTCCGCCACAAGGTGAAGCCGGGCATAACGGGCTGGGCCCAGATCAACGGCTACCGGGGGGAGACGGACACCCTGGAGAAGATGGAGAAGAGGGTCGAGTACGACCTGAGGTACATCAAAAACTGGACCTTCTGGTTCGACATCAAGATCATCTTCGCCACGGTGTTCAAAGGGTTCGTGGATAAGAATGCGTATTGAGAAGACGGTCTCAGGTCACAAGTCGCAAGTCGCAGGTCTCAAGTCTCAAGTCTCAAGTCACAGGTCTCACGTGATGGTCAGCCTCTCCTCGGTTGGGGTCCCGATGCGTGTTTGTCCGAACAGTTCACACACCGTCACTCCACCCACACGCCGTCACTTCACCCACACACCGTCATTCCGGCGAAGGCCGGAATCCAGGAGATGCTTGGGGTCAGAGACCATCTGGCAGGAGAGGTTGAGACCT